>DFFY01000077.1:3360-8569 GCA_002371115.1 Bacteroidales bacterium UBA3764 | reverse complement strand
CGCCCACCATCCAGCGCAAGAACCGCGACCGTTACATCCAGGTCACCGGTATCATGGCGCAGGGCAAGTCCCTGAGTGAAGGTGTGGAAACGGTGACCGCCCTGCTCAATGAAAACCCGCTTCCGCAGGGTCTGAGCTGGCAGATTGGCGGTGACTATGAGAACCAGCAGGACATGTTCCGCGACATGCTGTTCCTGGTGGTCCTCATCATCATCCTGGTGTACATGGTGATGGCTTCTCAGTTCGAATCCTTCATGGGACCGTTCGTGATTATGTTCTCCATTCCGTTCGCCCTGGTGGGCGTGGCGCTGGGCAACCTGATAGCGGATATGGCCATCGGGGTGATGTCGCTCATCGGCATCATTATCCTGCTGGGTATCGTGGTGAAGAACGGTATCGTGCTCATTGACTATACCATCCTGTTGCAGGAGCGCGGAATCAGCGTGCGGGAGAGTTCCGTAAGGGCCGCCAAGAGCCGTCTGCGTCCTATCCTCATGACCACGCTCACCACCGTGCTGGGCATGCTGCCCATGGCCCTGGGCCGGGGCGAAGGCTCGGAGATGTGGCGCGGCCTGGGTACCACCGTGGCCTGGGGTCTGAGTATTTCCACCCTCATCACCCTGGTGCTCATCCCTGTCCTGTATTGCGGTTTCACGGAACACCGTGCCCGCAGAAAAGCTAAGAAGAATTAAGTTAATGCCTGTTGTTTTTCAAACCGTCGCTTCGCGACCCCTCCCATTCGCAGCGTGCTAAAGCACGGCTGTGGGCCCCTCCCTCTTACACGGCCGAGGGTGGCCATGGGTTTGAAAAACAACAGGCATTAACAAAAAATTATAGATACTTATGAAGGCTATTTTTATTGCATATAATCAGGCATACAATCAGGAGATTGTTCAGCTGTTGGAAGGCTTGGGACAGCGGGGATATACCGTGTGGGAGGAGATTGGCGGCAGAGGCAGCAAGGATGGTGAACCGCATCTGGGAAACCATGCCTGGCCCACGCAGAACCATGCGCTGCTCACCGTGGTGGAAGACAGCCTGGCCCCCAAGGTAATGGCCGCGCTCCGGGAAACCGACGCCGCCAACCGGATGCTGGGCCTCAGGGCCTATGTGCTCCCGGTGGAGGACGCGTTGTAATTTTCATGCCCGGCCGCGACCGGGCATCTTTTTTATAAATTTTCACTATATTTGTGGAATTAAAGAATGTAAGTGTTATGGCAAAAGTAGCAACCAATAGCAATTTCAACGAGCTGCTGCAGGACAGCAAGCTGGTTGTCGTGGACTTCTGGGCCACCTGGTGCGGCCCCTGTCGCATGCTTTCTCCCATCCTGGACGAGGTTGAGGAAGAAATGAAGGATAAAATTTCCGTAGTGAAGGTAAACGTGGACGATGCCGACGAGATTGCCGCCCAGTTCCGCATCATGAGCATCCCTACGCTGCTGTTCTTCAAGAACGGTCAGGTGGTGGACAAGACCGTTGGTGCCATGCCCAAACCGGTGCTGGTGGAAAAAATCAACGCAAATCTATAGTATCATGAAAAAGCTCCTTCTCTCTCTGGTTTTGACACTGGGCATGCTTGTCACCGCCAATGCCCAAATCGGTATCATCGGCGGCTGGACAACCGCAAAAGCACCGGTGTCGGCTTCCGACGTTTTGGAATCGGCCAAGAATGCCAGTTTGTTCCATGCGGGTTTGGCGTACAAGTTTGAACTGGGCCCGGTATTTACCCTCCAGCCCGCTCTGGTGTATCAGGGAAAGGCGGCCAGCGTAAATGTGGCGGCAACGGAAGACGCTTCTGCGCAGTCCCTCTACAGCCGCAGCAATTTCCTGGAGCTGGAAGTGGGTGCCCAGGTGGGCATCGACCTGCTGGCCCTGCGTCCGTATCTCCTGTTCGAGCCGTTTATCGGCTATGACCTTTCTGCGTTCAATACGCTTGCGGACGATGTCAACAGCGGAGTCAGCACGGTCCTGAACAATGCGAAGAACAAGTTGGAATACGGCTTTGGCGTGGGTGCCGGCATAGAACTGGTGAACCATGTCCAGCTTTCCGTGCAGTGGTTCATGAACCTGGGCAAGTTGTACAACGGAGAAAAACTCACCGTTGGCGAACAAGACTATAGTCAGTTTACCAACCTGAAGAACTATCAAGGCGTAAAACTTACGTTGGGGCTGTTTTTCTAGCAGATGGGCAGGCAGGTAGTGATTTTCTGCGCTTCGAGCAATACCATTGACCCGAAGTACAACGAGGCTGCCCGTCAGTTGGTGCGCGGCTTGCATGCAAAAGGATACGGTATTGTATCCGGCGGCGGAGATCGGGGTACCATGGGCGCCATTACCGATGAGTCCATTCGCGTCGGCGGCCATCATGTATCCGTCCTGCCGCGTTTCATGGCCGGCTTGGAGCGGAAGGGCGTTTCCGAGATTGTCTGGACGGAAACTATGTCGCAGCGGAAGGATGCCATGCGGGAGAACACCGTGGCAGCCATTGCCCTTCCGGGCGGAATCGGCACCATGGACGAGCTCATGGAAACCCATACGCTGCGCAAGCTGCACAAGTATGAGGGTGCCATTTATGCCTTGAACCTGGACGGTTTCTATGAGCCCCTCAAGGCCATGCTGGCGCATTTTGTGGCCACCAGGATGACTGCGCAGGAGGACGTGGACCTTATCGCTTTCCCGGAAACGGTGGAGCAGTTGTTGGAGAATTTTTAATGTCCATTCAGGAAATACATACCTACCTGCAACAGGATTTGGACCGTGTGGAGGCCCGTATGGAGGCGTCCCTGCGCTCGGATATCGGCCTGTTGGACCGGATTAACCGCCGTTTGCGGGAGCATCCCGGCAAAATGCTGCGTCCCATGCTGGCGCTGCTGGTCGGGGATGCCTGCGGGGGCGTTACGGAAGATACCATTCGTTTTGCAGCGGCGGCGGAGCTTTTGCACAACGCTACGTTGCTGCACGACGACGTGGTGGACGGGGCCGTGGAGCGCCGCGGGGTTCCTACCGCCGCCAAACTCCTGGGCGGCGGCCCGGCCGTGCTGGTGGGAGATTATTGGCTGGTGAACTGCATGCAGGAGGTCCTGGATGCCTCGCACCAGCCTGAGCGGGTGTTGCGTATCTTCGCCCAAACCCTGCACCACCTCACGGAAGGGGAGCTGCTGCAGATGGAAAAGGCGGACAGGGGAGACACCACCCAGGCGGATTACCTGCGCATTGTTTATGGTAAAACGGCATCGCTCTTTGAGGCTACGGCTACCGCAGCGGCGCTTTCGGTCTCCGCTACGGAGGAGCAGGCCGCGGCCATGGGGCGCTTTGCCCGGCTGCTGGGAACGGCCTTCCAAATCAAGGACGATATCCTGGACTACAGCGAGACGTCCGCCGCGCTGGGCAAACCGGTGGGGCTGGACCTCAAGGAGCAGAAGATTACCCAGCCGCTGCTGTGTGCGCTGGAGGCTGTTCGGGCCGATGAAGCCGCTCAGTGGCGCGCCCGGGTGGCGCAGGCGGCGGAGCACCCGGAGCACATTCCGGGGATTGTGGCCTTCGTGCATGCGCATCGTGGCGTGGCGCAGGCCGGCGCCGTGATGGACGGATTTATTGCCGATGCCCTCCGCTGTCTGGAGGTGCTTCCGGACGGCCCCGGCAAGCGGTATTTGACAGAATTGGCCCATTTTGTGGGGGAACGGACGGTATGACGGTTTACGGGAATACGGAAGTGGTGACCGCGCTGCACCAGATGGTGCAGAACGGACACGTTCCGCATGCCATGCTCCTGCATGAGGATGACGGCGGCGGGGCTTTCCCGCTGGCCATCAACTTTTTAGAGGAGCTGTACGGCGGTTCGCCGCGCGTGCAGAAGCTCATTCATCCGGATATTCATTTTGTGTTCCCCGTAGCGGGGTCCGACAAACCTGTTTCGCTGCAGTATGTGGGCAAGTTCCGCGAACTGGCCCTGGAGAATCCCTACTTCTATGAAAATGAACTGTATGCGGCCATCGGCATAGAAGGAAAGCAGAGCAACATCTCCGTGAACGAGGCCCGGAGCATCCTGGACCGCCTGTCGCTGAGTGCGGTGGAAGGCGGGTACCGGACGGTGCTGATGTATCTGCCGGAGAAGATGAACGCCCAGGCGGCCAATGCGCTGCTCAAGATGGTGGAGGAGCCGCCGGCAAAGACCCTTTTCCTGCTCATTACCCATGCGCCGGAAAAGGTGCTTCTGACCATATCGTCCCGGTGCCTGCACATGCGCGTGCAGCCGTTGAGCCCGGAAGCGCAGCGGGAGGTGCATGCGCGGGAGAATGCTTCCAACCAGGCGCTGACGGACTTGTTCCATGACCTCATGGAGGCCATCGTGGCGCGCGACCGGCTCAAGGCGCTGGAAACCGGCGAGGCCGTGGCGGACCTGAAGGTGCGGGAACAGCAAAAGGCGTTCTGCCGCCTGGCATCGGAAGACCTCCGCTGTCTGTTCTTCCTGCAGAAGATGCCCGCGCTGGCCCGTGTGCCGGAGGGCGAAGAAGACTTTTACAGGCGCATGGCCGGGGCCCTGAAGCCTACTTTCCCGCGCAGGGGAATGGCCGCCCTGGACCGCGCCCTGCTCCTGATAGAGCGGAATGTTAACCAGAAAATCCTGTTCACCGACCTGGTGAATCAGCTTTATACGTTATGAACGATTTAACCAACGAATCCATTCAGTTTGACTGCTTCCGTGGTTGCATGGTGGTCTCGGACGAGTCCACCGGCGAAACCGATATCAAGTATCGGCAGGGATGCTGCAAGCTGGAAGTCTATGATACGCTGAAGGGTATTGCCCAGGAACAGTTCGACAATTATTATGAGGTGCGTTTCAAGAATACCCGCAAGGGCATTTACGTGAACGCATCGGGCCAGAGCATCAAGACCGGAGACCTGGTGGTGGTGGAAGCCGCTACGGGGCACGACCTGGGCATTGTGACGCTGGAGGGTGCCATCGTGGGCCGTCAGATGAAGTGCAAGGGCGTGGACCCGGCCAAAGTGCCGCTCAAGAAGATTTACCGCAAGGCGCGTCCCTTTGACATCCAGCGCTGGCAGGAGGCCATCGCCCGCGAGCAGGAAACCATGATCCGCGCCCGTGTGCTGGCGGCCAATCTGGGTCTGGAGATGAAGATTGGCGACGTGGAGTTCCAGGGGGACGGCACCAAGGCCATCTTCTATTACATTGCCGACGGCCGCGTGG
>DFFY01000077.1:0-3298 GCA_002371115.1 Bacteroidales bacterium UBA3764 | reverse complement strand
TCCGCCAGCTCATCAAGGACTTTGCGGAGGAGTTCCACATCCGTGTGGAGATGAAGCAGATCGGCGCCCGGCAGGAGGCCGGTCTCATCGGCGGACTGGGGGTTTGCGGCCGCGAGCTCTGCTGCGCCAATTATATTACTGATTTCAAATCGATTACAACTTCTGCCGCCCGTGTGCAGGACCTGTCGCTGAACCCGCAGAAGCTGGCGGGCCAGTGCGGCAAACTCAAGTGCTGCCTGAACTATGAAGTGGCGGCCTATATGGATGCGCATTCCCGTATTCCCCGGGTACAGGAGCCGTTAGAGTTCCAGGACGGGCAGGCGTGGTTAGTGAAGACGGACATTCTGGCCGAGACGCTGTATTTCTCCTACGAAAAAGGTTCCCTGGCGCAGACCTTCCCGCTGCTGGCCAGTCAGGTGCGTGAAATCCAGGCCATGAACCGCCGGGGCGAAAAACCGGCCACCCTGCACGAGGAAGAGGTGGTGGCACCGGAGTTTGTGTCTGCGGTGGGGGACGATGCCATCAACCGCTTCGACCCGGAAAAGAAAAAGCGCCGTCGCAAGAACCGTAACAAGAAGCCTGCGAAGAAGGAGGCATAGCCTTTTCGGTCATTCTTCAAGTTTTTTTTGTCATTCTGAACGAAGTGAAGAATCTCTATGGGACACGGTAAATTGAAGAAATTCGCCGAGAACGAGACGTTCCGCTGCCTGCTGCAGCCGGACGCCTCCCAGGTGCTGGACAAGGTGCCCGGCAGCAAGGAGCTGCGCCTTCGGGACCATGCCATCAAGGGGAACTGGGGCCGGGAGATGTTCGGCAATGACCATCCTATTGTGTTGGAGCTGGGGTGCGGAAAAGGGGACTACACGATTGCCCTGGCGCTCCGCCATCCGGAGATCAATTACATTGGGGTGGATATCAAGGGCGCCCGCCTGTGGAAGGGGGCCAAGTATGCCACGGAGCAGGCGCTGCCCAATGTGGCGTTCCTGAGGACGCGGATTGAGTTTATAGACGCGTTCTTCGGGCCGGGGGAGGTGGCCGAGATTTGGCTCACGTTCAGCGACCCGCAGCTGCGCGGCAGCGAGAATGCCCGCCTTTCGTCTCCGCTCTTTTTGGAGCGCTACCGCCGCTTCCTCAAGCCCGGCGGTGTGGTCCATCTCAAAACCGACTCCCGTTACCTGTACGAGTACACCTCCGCCGTCGTGCAAGTCAATCATCTGCAAGTACTTGCATCAGGTACGGATATTTATCAGGGAGGGGTATATGTTGCCGAACCGTCGCTTCGCGACCCCTCCCTGCAGGATTTGCAGGCCGGCAACAGCCTGCCTGACAGTTCTGATGTCATGAACTCTTCTCCTGTCATTTCGAGCGAAGCCGAAGGCGGAGTCGAGAAATCTCCTGCTTTGGACGTTGCCGTTGTCTTTGAGGTGCAGACGTTCTATGAGAAGATGTTTCTGGAGATGGGGCTGCCTATTACGTATTTGGCGTTCTGTATCGACCATGAAGGGCCGTATGCCTTCCCGGGGGAGGCTTTTGACCATGATTACTGGCTGGAGGCCGAGGGACCGCGCAGAAGTTTTTCGCATCAACCGAACAAAAAAGGGTGAGTTTTTCACTCTTTTTTTGTTATATTTGTGCGTTATGGCAAAGTTGGTTTACACAATGGGCGAAGTAGCGCAGATGCTGGGGGAAAATGCCTCGGCCGTGCGCTATTGGAGCAATTATTTCGAGAAATTCATCCGTCCCCAGCGGAACGCCAAGGGGAATCGGCTGTATCATCCGGAAGATATTGAGGTCCTGAAGCAGGTTCAGTTCCTGGTGAAAAACCAGGGACTCACGCTGGAGGGTGCCCGGCAGCGCCTCACGGAGGACCACCGCAGCGTGGACCGGCGCGTGAAGGCCATCGAGAAACTCAAGGACATCCGCGCCCAGTTGGTGGCGGTACGCAAGGGGCTGTAAGTTGCGGCGGTTTTGCTTTATGAGACAGATACAGGATATCGTACTTACCGCGAGTGTCCTTCTCAGTTTATGGTTGGCGCACTATATCCCGGCCGATGTCTTTGAGAAGGTTCTTTCGCCCGTCCTCTTCACCGCTACGGTGACAGTGGCTTTATTTGGTGCCTTTCTAATTCTACGGCATGCGGATGGTATCCGTGTCCGGAAGGTGTGGGGCTATACGCTCCTTTTCTGGGGAGTGACGGATTTGGTCTATCTTGTGATGAGTACCCTTGCAGCGTCTTCACAGGTGATGGATATAAGCGCGGAGCATCTCACCATCCATGAACTACTGCTGGGAAACCTCTTGGGCTGGGTGTTGCTGCTGTATCCCACGGAGGCACTCCGCCCTGGCTGGATGTGTGCCCGGACGGCACTCTGGCAGCTTTTGCCCATGATTGCCCTGGTGGCCCTGGATTATTTTGTACCCCTTAACCTGAGGCCGTTCATCGCGCTGTATCCCTTTGCGCTCATCTCTCTGCTTATCTCGCACGTGCGCGCCTATAAAACATGGAGCGAGGACACTTTCTCCACGCTGGATGATATCGATATTCAATGGATTATCCATTATCTGTGGATGGTGGTTCTGGTGGGCGTCGTTTATGTTTACTTGTGTACGACCCATACCCCCACTCGCGGCTTCACGCAGCTTTGGCTCACCGTATTCATGTTTATCTACGCAACAGAGCAAATCCTCTACCGTCCGGACCCTTGGACCATGGTGCGCAAGCGGGAAAAGGAGAAGTCCCAGGAGCAGGAAGAACCGCCGGTTCTGGAGAGTCGCCCCTCGCCGGAGAATGAAGACCTTCGTCGGAAATTGGACCAATGGATGGACCAGGAAAAGCCCTTCGTCAATCCGGATTTCCAGCTGGCCGACCTGGGCGAAGTGCTGCCCATGAACCGGACCTACTTGTCCCACTTCATCAAGGCGGAATATGGCTGCACCTTCTACCAGTTTGTGAACCATTATCGCGTAGAGGAGGCCAAGCGCCTCAAGCTGGCTAACCCGGACATGAAGATGGACGAGCTGGCCACCTGTTGCGGCTTTTCTTCCCGGAACGTTTTCACCAACGTCTTCACGCGGGAAACCGGCATGTCACCGCACAGGTGGTTCAAAAAATGTAATCTTGCGTAAAAAAATACGCACAAAAAAGAATCCTGCGTAAAAAATTGAGCCCTCTCCCTTGCTCGGGAGGGGGCTTTTTATGTATCTTTGATAATGTTTATTCAGTTTGCAGAACAAAATACTTAACTTATCAAATATATGGCAAAACGCAAGATTTACCTCACCCTGGCTGCCTTGATA
>DFFY01000032.1:237-17716 GCA_002371115.1 Bacteroidales bacterium UBA3764 | reverse complement strand
TACCACGTTGATAGGCAGGATGTGTACGGTCGGTGACGGCCTCAGCAGACCTGTACTAATTGCCCGATAAACTTTCCTGAAAGAAAGATACGCCGATTGAAGCGAGCTATCGATTAGCGATATCTCGAAGCTGTTCTCTCAAGTAATATATTGCCGCCGTTATAGCGGTGAGGAACCACCTCTTCCCATTCCGAACAGAGAAGTTAAGCTCACCATCGCCGATGGTACTGCCCCACCAGGTGGGAGAGTAGGTAGCTGCGGTTTTTTGGAATGCCAGACGTCATGCGACGCCTGGCATTCTTCATTTATGGCCGCACCTATCCTGTCATACCGTCCGGGCACACCCTGTCATACCGTCCGGGCACATCCTGTCATCCGAGCCCGGGTACACCCTGTCATACCGAGCCCGGAGGGCGAGTGTATCTCATGATAATCTCATTTATTTTCACTATCTTTGTAAGTTAAATGAAAATCAAAATTGAGTGTATATGAATAGAGTAGTAATTACCGGTATGGGTATCTGGTCCTGCTTGGGCGTTACCCTGGATGAAGTAAGAGATTCATTATATAATGGTAAGTCCGGGATTATCCTGGACCCTGTCAGGAAAGAGATGGGATTCCGTTCGGGACTTACCAGCTTTGTCCCCAAACCGGAGCTGAAGGCGGAATTGCCCCGCGCACAGCGTGCATACATGCCGGAACCGGCCCAGTACGCATACTGCGCCACCCGCGACGCCCTGAAGGCCGCCGGTATCGACCAGGATTACCTGGACAGTCATGAGGTGGGCCTGCTGTACGGCAACGACAGCACCGCGGATGCCGTGTATAACTCCGTGGCCAAGATTATCGCCAAGAAGGACACCATGCTTTGCGGCGCCGGTGCCATTTTCCAGAGCATGAACTCCACCGTGACCATGAACCTGGGTGTGATCTTCCACCTCAAGGGCATCAACCTCACCGTTTCCGGCGCTTGCGCCAGCGGTTCCCACGCCATCGGCCTGGGTGCCCTGCTTATCCAGAACGGCCTGCAGGAAATGGTGGTCTGCGGCGGTGCACAGGAAGTGAACATGGCCGCCACCGGATCCTTCGACGGTATTTCCGCTTTTTCCACCCGTGAGGACGAGCCCACCAAGGCCTGCCGTCCCTTCGACGCCAATCGTGACGGTCTGGTACCGGGCGGCGGCGCCGCTACCGTAATCCTGGAAAGCTATGAGAGCGCAAAACGCCGCGGCGCCCCCATCATCGCCGAAGTCCTGGGCTATGGCTTCTCCGCCAACGGAGACCATATTTCTTCGCCCAACGTGGACGGTCCGGCCCGTTCCCTGGAAATGGCCATCCGCCGCGCCGGAATCGACATGAAAGAAATCGGTTATGTGAATGCCCATGCCACTTCCACGCATGTGGGCGATGCCAACGAGGCCAAGGCCCTGTTGCGCGTCCTGGGCGAAAAGACCGTTCCCATCACGTCCACCAAGAGCCAGACCGGCCACGAAATGTGGATGGCCGGCGCTTCGGAGGTTATTTATTCCATCCTCATGATGAAGAACGACTTCATCGCCGGCAACATCAACTACGAGACCCCGGACGAGGATTCCTGTCACCTGCTCATTCCCGCTACCACCATCGAGCGTCACTTCGACACCTTCCTGTCCAATTCCTTTGGCTTTGGCGGAACCAATTCCACGCTCATCGTACGGAATGTCTAAGTCCGCTCTCATCATCGGCGCCGGACTGGGCGGTTTGCTTTGTGGCCAGATTCTGGTGCGCAAAGGGCTCAGCGTTACCCTTTTGGAGGTCGATACGGAGCCAGGCGGCATTCTCCATGGTTTCACCTGGGAAGGTGTCCGCTGCGACCGGGGCTTTCACTCGGTGGGCGGCTTGGCCCCCGGTGAGCCGTTAGAGAAAATTTTCCGTCCCCTGGGGCTCATGAGCCTTCCCTGGTATAAGGCCGATCCCGACGAGGGACTGGCCTTCCTGCGTCTGAATACGCGTTCGGACTTTGAACTGGCCCATATCCTGGGGCCTTTCCGCCAGAGCACCTGGCGCCTGGAGGGCGGGGGAGACACCCTTTGCCAAGCCCTGGCCAAGGGACTGGATATCCGCTATCGGAAGAAGGTTACTTCCATTGAAAATCAGGTGGTTACCTGTGACGATAGCAGCACCTTCCAGGCCGATTACGTAATTTCAGACCTGCACCCGCTCACCACCCTGGAACTGGTGAAGGACCATGTGCGTCCTGCCTATATGCATCGGCTCCGCAGACAGGAGAATGGCCCGGACATTTTTAGCGTCCATTGCCTCCTGGAACCGGAATGCGTTCCTTGGCAGAGCGGCGCCATTTTCCTGGATGACAGCCTCATGATTCACTTTGACGAGCCCGGCACCCATATCCTGGAGCTGATGTGCTTCGGGGAGGGCAACCCGGAGCAGATGATTGCCCGTGCCGCACAGCGCCTCCCCGGCCTCAAGGTACGGAAATACCATTGCCAGATGAATCAGGGCTACGGCATTATGAAAAACACCAACGCGGACTTCATCGCTGCCGCCACGCCACTTCCTTGGCTTTTCCTCACCGGGCAGAACCTGGGCCTGCACGGCATCCTGGGTACCAGTATATCGGCCCTGAACACTTGTAAATCAATTAACGCATGAAATACGCATTAGTCACGGGCGGAAGCCGCGGCATTGGCCGCGCCTGCGTCCAGAAATTGTACAGCATGGGCTATGAAGTGCTCATCAACTATGTTTCCAATGAGGCTGCTGCCCAGGAAACCCTGGCCTCCATCGACGGTCACGGGGAACTGCTGAAGTTTGATGTGGCCGATGCCGAGGCGGTGGAATCCTGTCTCAAGGCCTGGCAGGAAGCCCATCCGGACAACTATGTGGAAGTGCTGGTTAATAACGCCGGTATCCGCCGCGACAACCTCCTTATCTGGATGGAACGCGAAGACTGGCGCAAAGTACTGGATACCAACTTGAACGGATGGTACAATGTGACCCATGCGCTCCTGCAGCCCATGCTGCGGAACAAATACGGCCGCATTATCAACATGGCTTCCCTCAGCGGTCTCAAAGGGCTGCCCGGGCAGACCAACTACTCGGCCACCAAGGGCGGCATGATTGCCGCTACCAAAGCCCTGGCGCAGGAAGTGGCCCGCAAGAAGGTGACGGTGAATGCCGTCGCTCCCGGTTTTGTCCGCACCGACATGGTGGAAGGGCTGGACGAAGCTACCCTGAAAAAAGATATCCCCGCCGGCCGTTTCGGAGAACCGGAAGAGGTGGCTGCCGTTGTCGCCTTCCTGGCTTCCGAGGCTGCTTCCTATGTGAACGGTGAAGTTATCTCCGTGAACGGCGGATTATACACTTAACAAATCAGGAATCGATGGATTACAGACCTTTGACCCAAGAACAAATTGACCTGCTGGTCAGTTTGGGCTGCCGTGCAGAGGATTGGAGTACGGTAGAAACATCGGCCCCGGAATCCCTGAAGTACATCCGCAATGTGCGTTTCTCCGGAACGGTGCGTTTTGGCAGGTTTGACGCCCAGTTTACCCTTCCCGGTGGCTTGCACAAGCATGCCGGTATCCGCAACGCGACGCTGCACAATGTCACCGTCGGCGACAATTCGCTGGTGGAGAATGTAACCGACTACATTGCCAATTACGACATCGGCCATGATACGTACATTGAAAATGTGGATCTGATTTTTACGGAGGGGGTCTGTTCCTTCGGCAACGGCGTAGAGGTTTCCGTACTCAACGAGACCGGTGGCCGCGAAGTGAAAATCTTCGACCGCATGAGCGCCCAGATTGCCTATGTGCTGGCCATGTACCGGCACCGTCCCGGCGTCATTTCGCGCCTGAACGACGAGATTGTCGCGTACGCCCGCGAACACAGCTCCGAGCGGGGCTCCGTCGGCAACCATGTGACCATCCGCAACACCTGCATTATCAATGGTGTGCGTATAGGCGACGGCGCGCGTATCAGCGGAGCCAGCCGCCTGCACAACGGCAGCGTCAACAGCAATATGGTAGCGCCGGTTACCATCGGCTACGGGGTTATTGCCGATGATTTCATCATCTGCAGCGGCTCCAAGGTGGAAGACAACACCACCCTGACGCGTTGTTTCGTGGGGCAGAGCTGCACCATGGGCCATGCCTACAGTGCCTCCGATTCCCTTTTCTTCAGCAACTGTCAGGAGGAAAACGGGGAAGCCTGCGCCATCTTCGCCGGTCCTTTCACGGTGACCCACCACAAGAGCACCTTGCTCATCGCGGGTATGTTCTCGTTCATGAATGCAGGCTCCGGTTCCAACCAGAGCAACCACATGTACAAGCTGGGGCCCATCCACCAGGGCATCCTGGAGCGCGGGGCCAAAACGGCTTCGGATTCTTATATCCTCTGGCCTTCCCGTATCGGCGCTTTCTCGCTGGTGATGGGCCGTCACGTGACGCACTCGGATACCACCCATCTGCCGTTCTCCTATCTGATTGAGCAGCAGAACAATACCTTCCTGGTTCCCGGCGTAAACCTGCGCAGCGTGGGTACCGTGCGCGATGCCCAGAAGTGGCCCAAGCGTGACGCACGCAAGGATCCGGACCGGATGGACTGCATCAATTACAACCTCCTGAGTCCTTTCACCATCCAGAAGATGTTCAAAGGCATCCAGCTGCTAAAAAATTTGCAGTATTCCTCCGGTGAACTCTCGGATATTTATTCCTATCACAGCACCAAAATCCGTAATTCATCGCTGCGGAACGGCATTCGGTATTATCAGACGGCCATTACCAAGTTCCTGGGCAACTCCATCATCAAAAAGTTGGAAAAACTGCCTGCCGGTGCGTCGGACGAGCAAATCCGCGAAGCCCTCAAGCCCACGGTGCAGCCCGGAAAGGGCTATTGGGTGGATTTGAGCGGCCTCATCGCTCCCAAGGACAAGGTGAACGAGGAACTGGACAAGTTTGAAGCCGGCCAGCTTTCCCTGAAAGAACTGTCGGAGGCTTTCCACGACATGCATGCGCACTATTACGAGTACGAATGGACCTGGGCCTATGACAAGTTTGCCGATTTCTTTGGTTATCCGTTGGAGAGCGTTACGGCGGAGCAGGTGGCCGATATTGTCCGCCGCTGGGAAGACGCCGTCATCGGCCTGGACAAGGAATTGTACGAGGATGCCAGGAAAGAGTTCAACCTGGCGTCCATGACCAGTTTCGGTGCCGACGGTACGCGTGAAGAAAAGGAACAGGACTTCTCGGAGGTCCGCGGTGACTTTGAATCCAACGCCTTTGTCACGGCGGTGCTCCAGCACATCCGTGTGAAACAGGCGTTGGGCGATGAACTGTTGGGCAGGTTGCGCCGCGCCTAAAATACCTGGCGTCTATTGTAGGCCTTCAGCGCGCCTCTGAGTAGCATCAGAGCCCGCTGGAGGTCTTCTTTTTTTAGCACATAGGCCAGGCGCACCTGGTTGCGGCCCAGGTCCGGATTGCGGTAGAATCCGGCGGCGGGCGCCATCATGACGGTTTCCCCGTCCATGCGGAAATCCGTGAGGCACCAGCGGCAGAAGTCCTCGGCGTCTGCCACGGGCAGGCTGGCCACGGTGTAGAACGCGCCGTGGGGCATGGGGGAATACACCCCGGGAATGCTGTTGAGTCCCTTGATAAAGAAATCCCGGCGCTCCTTGTATTCGTCATAGCACTTCTGTGCGTAGTCTTCCGTGCCTTCGATGGAGGCGTCGGCTACCAGCTGGCCCAGCAGTGGCGGGCTCAGGCGGGCCTGGCAGTATTTCATGACGGTGTCATAGACCAGGCGGTTGTGGGTGACCAGCATGCCCACGCGGATACCGCATTCCGAGTAGCGCTTGCTCACGGAATCTACCAGGATGACGTGCTCCGGGATGCCCAGCGACATGGCGCTCACGTAGGGCTCGTCCGTATAGACAAATTCCCGATATACTTCATCGGCAATGAGATAGAGGTCATGTTTTACCACCAGTTCCTTGAGCCTGCGCAGCTCTTCCGGGCTATAGACATAGCCGGTGGGGTTGTTGGGATTGCACAGCAGGATGGCCTTGGTGCGCGGAGAAATGGCACGCTCGAAGTCTTCCATGGGCGGAAGTTTGAAGCCGTCGTCAATATAGGACGTGACGGTGACCACCTTGATGCCCGCCGTTACGGCGAAGGAAATGTAGTTGGCGTAGCCGGGCTCCACCATAATCATTTCGTCGCCGGGATTCATGCATGCCAGGAAGGCGAACAGAATGGCTTCCGAACCGCCGCTGGTGACAATGATGTTGTCGGCGGTGATATCGTCAATGCCGAATTTGGCATAGTACTTCACCAGCTTTTCCCGCAGCATGGAAAGACCCTCGGAGGGGCTGTATTCCAGGGTTTTACGGTTTATGGACTTGAGGACGTCCAGCCCTTTCTGCGGCGTGGGCAGGTCCGGCTGGCCGATGTTCAGGTGATAGACTTTAACGCCCTGGCGCTTGGCCTCGTTGGCCAGGGGAGCGAGTTTCCGGATAGGGGACGACGGCATTTCCAGGCCGCGGCGGGAGATTTGTGGCATAATTTACAGGATTCCAAGCATGCGGCTGCGGACCAGAAGCGCGGCGCCGGTGGGGGCGGCCTTCTGCTTCAGCTGTGTCAGTTTGATGGTGGTGTCCTGGTTGGCGATGTTCAGGACATGGCGTTTGATGGCGGTGCGGATGGGCAGCATGAGGTAATCGCCGGCGGCGACGGCTACCTTGCCGCCAATCACCACCAGCTCCGGATTAAAGATGTTAATCAGGCCGGCCAGGCCCTTGCCCAGATTGGTGCCCACTTTTTCCACCGTCTCGATGGCGAGGATGTCCTCGCGCTGGATGGCGGAGAATACTTCCGTGATGTTCACCTTGCCGTCGGCCTTGAACTGGCGGGCCAGGGACGATGCGCGCCCGGCGGTGAGCTTTTCGCTGATCATGCGCACCAGGGCGCTGCCGGAGGCACCGGTTTCCAGGCAGCCGATTTTGCCGCATCGGCACATTTGACCGTTGTCCAGGAGCGGGAAGTGGCCGAACTCTCCGCTATAGCCGGAGGTGCCGTAGTACAGGCGGCCGTTCAAGATCATGCCCATGCCCAAACCCCAGCTCACGTTTACGTAGAGCATGTTTTTCTCCTTGAGACCACCGCCCAGGTATTCGCCGTAGGTCATGGCGCGGGAGTCATTTTCCAGCACCACGTGTACGTTCAGGGCGTCTTCCAGCATGCGGGCAATGGGGCGGGAAGGGTCGAAGGAGTAGTTGTTGCTATAACCGGTAACCGGGTTCACGCGGCCGGGCAGGGCCACGCCCACGCCCATGATGCGGTTCCAGTCCAGGCCCTGTTTGTCCACGTGTTCGCGGATGCCTTCTGCAACCCCTTGGATAGACTCCTCCTTGGCCTCCACCCGGTACAGGATATCGTCCTGAAAGGATACGAGGCCGCCTTTGAAGTCGGTTACGGCAATGCTCACATGTCTGTTGCGGACATGGACGCCCACAAAATATCCGGCATTGGGATTGAGTCCGTAGATGGAGGGCCGGCGTCCGCCGGAGGTGCCCGATTTTCCCAGGTCAATCATGAATCCCTCGTCCATCAGCTCGCCGATGAGTTTGGTGGCGGTGGGTACCGATGCACCGATGGCTTCGCTGATGGAGGCGATGCTATGTTCCCCGCGCTCGATGCAGAGGAACAGGATGTTCTTCTTCAAGAGGGAGTTCTTGTTGTCTTTTTTATCAAGGAAAGTCTCTCTCATAAGTTTTTCATTTTAGCTTTGCAAATTTATAAAAATTTTACTGTGTTTGCAAATGTTCAAAAATATCTTTATTTTACAGCGCGATAGACGAATGCAAAAATTTGTCTATCTTTGCATTCGCTATGTTTGTGAAAGTGAAAAACTGGTTGCAGGAGTTCCGCCTGTCCCTGAAAATGAAGTTGACGCTCGCCCTGAGTGCCATTGCGGTGGTCCTGCTCATGTCCAGTATCATCTCCGTGCTGGAATACCGGCGCATGTCCAATTATGTGTCGGACATGATTGCGGACGACATCCGCAACATCCATCTTACGCAAAAGCTGGTAGATGCCGTAGATACGTACAACCTTCAGCTGCTGGCCGTTATTGGCGACGACAACCTGTCGGCCCTCCCGGACTTTGACCGCAGCGCTTTCCTGGACTATTGCGACTCCCTGCAGGCCTCTTTCGGCGCCGGTAAAACGGTGCCGCTGGCAGATTCCGTGGTATATGCCTATTCCGCCTACATGCTGGCTTCGCTGGAGCTGGAAGACGTGCTGGAGTCCAATTTCATTGACACGCGGGACTGGTATTTTGAACGGCTGCAGCCGCTGTTCGGCCGTATGCGCGGCTATCTGGACCGCCTGAGTTCCACTATGTATGTGGAACTGGAACAGAATTCCAAGGACTTTGACCGGGGCTTCTTCCGCAGCATCATTCCCAGCGCCGTGGCTGTGGCCGTTGGCATCCTGCTGGTGTTCCTGCTGCTGTTTTATATCCTGGTTTACTATGTGAGTCCCATTTACGGGATGCTCCGTTCGCTGACAGACTATCTGTCGTTCCGGCGGCGATATACCTTCACCTTCGACGGCAACGACCAGCTTACCCAGCTGAATGCGGCCGTGACGGACCTTACGGAAGAAAACCGGACGGTGCGCCGCCGCATGGCGGAACTCAAGGAAAAGAAAGCTGAGGAATGAACCTGAAAGTCATATCGCGGAATGTGGGCGTGGCGCTCCTGGTGAGTGCGCTGTTCATGCTGCTCTCGGTCTTTGTTTCCCTGGCCGACGGCGGCGATTCCGCCCTGTCGCCGCTCCTGATCAGTTTTGTCATCACCTTCATCGTGGGCATTTTCCCCTTCATCTTTGTGCGGAAAACTGCCCAGATTTCCCTGAAGGACGGTTACATGATTATCTTCCTGTCCTGGTTGCTGTCGTTTGTGTTCGGCGCGCTGCCTTATGCCCTCTGGGGTGGTCCGTTCTCGGTGATAAACGCCTGGTTTGAAAGCGTTTCCGGTTTTACGACAACCGGTGCCACCATTCTGGAAGATGTGGAGTCCCTGCCGCGGAGCCTGCTGTTCTGGCGTGCCGCCACGCATTTCATCGGCGGTTTGGGCGTCGTCGTGTTCCTGCTGCTCATTATCCCCAACTCGTCGCCTGTCCGGCTCCGGCTCACCAACATGGAGCTGTCGTCGCTTTCCCGGGACGATTATCGCAGCAGGGCCAACAAAACCGTTTACATCTTCGCCTGGGTGTACCTGGGCATCTGTGCGGCCGCCTTCCTGTGCTACTGGCTGTGCGGCATGCCGCTGTTCGATGCGCTCTGTCATGCGTTCAGCGTTTGTGCCACGGGTGGTTTTTCGTCCCGGAACCTGAGCATCGGCGCATTTGGCTCGCCGCTCATTTCCGTGCTCACCATCGTGTTCATGTTCCTGGCCTCCATACACTTCGGCCTCATTTTCATGGCGCTGGTGAACCGTACCATGCGGCCGCTGAACAATGCCGTGCTGCGCTTTTACTGCCTGTCGCTGGTGGTGATTGCCCTCATTACTTCGTTCTCCCTGAAGCTGCAGGGCATCGTGGACGGCTGGGGCACGGCGTTCCTGGATGGTACCTTCCATGTGGTGAGTTACGCTTCTACCACCGGTTTTGCCATCGCAGACAATGCCGGATGGCCGATGCTGCCTTGCTTCCTGCTCATCCTGGTGAGCCTGGTGTGCGGCTGTGCGGGTTCCACTACCGGCGGCCTCAAGGTGGACCGCGTGATTGTGCTGTTCAAGGCCATCCACATGCAAATCATGAAAACCTTGTATCCTTCCTCTGTCTTTGAGGTGCGGATGGGCCGGAGGATTCTGCACGACGAGGAGATTTATCCGCAGGTGCTTTATATTTCCATGTATTTCCTGCTGCTGGGGGCATCGGCCATCATCATTATGCTCATGGGAGACCCCAACGGGCATGCACTGTCCGGTTCGGTGGCTTCCCTGGGCAACGTGGGGCCGTCCATCCGGGATATCGGGTCCCTGGGCAATTTCAATATGGAACCCGCGGGCATCAAGTTCGTCTATACGGTGGACATGTTCCTTGGCCGTGTGGAAATCTATCCGGTCTTTGCTGTGATTTCCAGTATTTTTAACAGAAAATACTGATGAAATTTTATCCATTTTTCCGGGACGCTTTTCCCTTTGAACCTACGCCTTGTCAGGAGCGGCTGTTGCAGGCCGTGTCGGCGTTCCTGTCTTCGGACGACGGTGACATCCTGGTCGTGAACGGCTATGCCGGTACCGGCAAGACCACGGCCATGGCGGCGGTGGTGGCCGGTTTGGCCCGTCTGGAGATTCCTTCGGTACTGCTGGCGCCTACCGGCCGGGCGGCCAAAGTCCTGTCGCAGTATGCGGGGCATCCGGCTTCTACCATCCACAAACATATTTATCGGCAAAAATCCATGAGCGACATGGGCGTAGGGGCGTTTTCGCTGTCCTATAACAAGGCCCGGAGTACGCTTTTCATTGTGGACGAGGTGTCGCTGATCGGCCTCTCCGACGGCTTTGGAACGGGCAATTTGCTGGAGGATCTGGTGGCCTTTGTGCGTGCCGGGACGGATTGTCGGCTCATCCTCATGGGAGATGCCGCGCAACTTCCTCCGGTGGGGCTGGATGCTTCTCCGGCCCTGTCTCCGGCCTTCATGAATGGCTTTGGCGGGGTGTCTTATGTGGAACTTACCACCGTGGTCCGGCAGGCTTCGGATTCGGGTATTCTTACCAATGCCACCCGGCTGCGGCAGCTGTTGCCGTATGGTGGGGAACAGCTGCGCTTATCCATTTTTCCGGATGTGCGGCGGATTTCCGGAGGCGAGCTTCTGGAGGCGCTGTCAGACGCTTACGGCCGCTATGGGGAGGACGAGGTGATGGTGCTGTGCCGCTCCAACAAACGGGCGGGGCGCTACAATGCCGGCATCCGCGGTTCCGTGCTCTATCACGAGGAAAGGCTGGTGCGGGGAGAACGGCTCATGATTGTGCGGAACCATTATCTGGACGGATTGGAGGGGACGGACTACATTGCCAATGGAGACATGGCCAAGCTGGTGTGGATCAAGCACTTTGAGGAACGGTACGGCCTGCATTTCGCAGACGCCTGCCTGGCCTTCCCGGATTACGGGGATCAGGAAGTGGAAATGAAAGTGCTGCTGGATGTGCTGGAGAGCGACGCCCCGTCCCTGGGGCAGGAGGCCGCGCAGGCCCTGTTCACCGGTGTGCTGGCGGACTATGCGGACCTGCCCACCAAGAAAAAACGCTACGACGCCGTGCGCTCAGACCCCTTCTACAATGCCTTGCAAATCAAATATGCCTATGCCATCACCTGCCACAAGGCCCAGGGTGGCCAGTGGAAGTGCGTGTTCGTGGACAATCCTTTCTGGCAGGACAATCTGCAGGAAGAGGACCTGAAGTGGCTGTACACCGCCCTGACCCGCGCCGTGGAGCAGGTCTATCTGGTCAACTTCCGCGACGGCTTTTTTGCCTAGTCTTTTTGCTTCCGCATTTTTTCACTATCTTTAGGGTCATGAAAACATCGACCCTCATCCTGGCGCTGGCCATCGGCGCCCTCACTGCGCAGGCACAGGATTTTCCCCGCGCATATAAATGGCTCAGCAACAAACAAATAGCCTTTACGCAAGACGGTTCCTTCACGGACGCCGACGGCTACGTTATCACCATCGGCAAAAAATTCACCAAGACGCAGGGCGTGCAGGCGCCGGAAAAATTTGCCGATTTCCCCCTGCAACCGGACGGGGCCGTGAACCTCACCTACAGCCCGGATTCCACCAAACTGGCCTTTACGCGCGGGAACAACCTGTGGGTGGTGGACATCGCCACGGGGAAGGAAACACAGCTCACCACCGACGGCACCGCTACCGTCATGAACGGTTATGCCAGCTGGGTGTACTACGAGGAAATCCTGGGCCGCCCGTCCCGTTACCGCGCATTTTGGTGGAGTCCGGACAGCCGGAAGTTGGCCTTTTACCACTTTGACGATACCCAGGTGCCCATGTTTCCCATCTATTCGCCCTTCGGCCAGGACGGCAAGCTCCGCGAGACGCACTACCCCAAGGTGGGTGAAAAGAATCCCGAGGTCCGCATTGGCTTTACCGACTTGCAGGGCCATCTCACCTGGGCCGATTTCGACGAAAAGGCGGACCAGTACTTCGGTATCCCTTTCTGGGGTGCGGACAGCAAGACCTTTTACGTAGCACGCATGCCGCGCAAGCAGCAAACGCTTGACTTATATGCAGTTAGTGCTATCGACGGGAAAAAGAACGTCATTTATCACGAGGCGGTTCCCACCTGGCTGGACTGGATGGAAGAAATGCTCTTTGACGACAAAGGCCTGTACATGGTGCGCAGCTTCGAGACCGGCTGGCAGCAGATTTACTTCCTGAGCTACGACGGCAGCACTCTCAAACGCCTCACGGACGGCCCCAACTGGCGCATCAAGCTGGTCCGCACGGATAAAGACGGCAGCGTTTTCTTCACCGCCGAGCGCGACTCCCGCGTGGGCAGCGCCCTCTACAAGGTGACGTCCCAAGGCCGGATTTCTACGCTCACAGACCCTGCTTTACATGTGGCCGATGTCAGGTTCTCGCCCGACGGAAAGTACTTCGTGAGCCTGGTGTCCAACCTGCACACCCCGTACGAACTCCGTCTGCAGGAAACGCGGAAACCCGCGCACAGCTATACGGTGGCGGCCCTTCCGGCGCAGGAAGGCGCGCAGGGGGAGCTGGTCAGCATTGTCACGGACGGGCTTGAACTGCCGGGCGTCATTTACTATCCCAAGGACTTCGACCCTGCCAAGCAGTATCCCGTGCATGTGGACATTTACGGCGGACCGGACACGCCGCTGGTGTACGACCGCTGGGTGCCGGCAAGCCGCTATGACTGGTTTTACCAAAACGGCATCATCGAGCTCGTTGCCGACTGCCGCGCCGCCGGGCACAACGGACGGGCAGGGACGGACGCCATTTACAAGCAGCTATCCACGGTAGAGGTGGCGGACTTCGTGGCCTGGGCCCGCTGGCTGCAGAACCTCCCGTACGTGAAGCCGGAAAAGATTGGCGTAGAAGGCTTTAGCTTTGGCGGGACGATGACTACGTTGCTGGTGACATCGGCCCCGGACGCCTACCATTACGGCATTGCCGGCGGCGGGGTGTACGACTGGCGCCTGTACGACAGCCATTACACGGAGCGCTTCATGTCCACGCTGGAAGATAACGCGGAGGGCTATGAAAACACCGCCGTAGTGAACCGCGTGGCCGCTTATCCCGCTAAGGTGGGCTCTGACGATGCCTCCGTCATGCTCAAGCTCACGCACGGCACCGGTGACGACAACGTCCACTTCCAGAACACCTTGCAGCTGATAGACGTGCTGCACAGGCAGGGCGCCCGCTTCGAGTTCATGATTTACCCGGACGGCATGCACGGCTACCGCGGCTACCAGGGCCGCCACTTCAACCAGGCCAACCAGGACTTCTGGCGGAAGTATTTGCTGGAATAATGGATTTTGGTTACCTTTGAAGCATGATACAGCAGGACAATCTCTTTTGTAGAAAAGCGATTCTTTGGTACATGTGTGAGAAAACTTGCGAAGCAATTTTACAGTGATGACGGAATACATGAAGAAAACAAAACAGCTTTGGCTCATTGCACTTGTATGGGGACTGTTTTCCGCTTGTGGCGAGATTTCCCCGGCAGAGGAGTACACGGGCGTTCCGCTTGTCATCCTGGATACAGACCTGGGCTCATCCACCGACGACCTCTTCGCCCTGGAGATGCTACACCGCTACCAGCAGGAAGGCCGATGCCGCCTGCTCGGAGTGGTGGTGGACCGCATGGGCGAGCCCAATGCAGCGGTTGCCGATGTGATGAACACCTGGTTCGGGCATCCGGACACGCCCATCGGCCTGGAGAGGAAGGGCATCCCTGAACCGCGCGTGTGGATAAACTACGGAGCGATGCCCGGCTATACCGATGCCGACGGCAAGCCAATGTTCCGCCACAGCGTGAGCGACTACGCGTCGCTGCCCGACGGTTACCTGCTCTACCGCCGGCTGCTCTCCGCCCAACCCGACCACTCGGTGAGCATCTGCTCCATCGGCTTTGTCACCGCACTGGCCGCCCTGTTGCAGTCAGCGGGGGACGAATACTCCCCGCTCAGCGGCGTGGAGCTGGTCCGGCAGAAAGTGAAGTGCATCTACGTGATGGGGGGCGTCTTCGGCCAGTCCGTGGAGCCCGACTTCAATTTCTCGCAGGGCATCACCTTCGCTTCGGATTTCTTCCGTCTCTGGCCCAAGGAGATAGATATGGTGTTCTCGCCGATGGAAGTGGGGGAGGGCATCGAGTACAAGCCGGAACAGGTTGTCGGTGACATCCCGTGGACCGATGCGCATCCCATCAAGCAAGTCTATCTGCGGTGCGATTGCGACACGGGCCAGCGGATGTGGGACCCGATGGCCGTGATCCAGGCCGTGGAGGGCGACGAACTTTTCACACTTTCCGGGCGGGGCACCGTCAGCCTGACTTCCAAAGCCGAGACCGTTTTCACGCCATCGGCAGCGGGCAATTGCCGCTACCAGCTGTCCGGTACGGCGGAGTGGAACGCCACGATGCTGGAGAAAATCAGGTACTATAACAAAATGAAGTAGGGGTGATGTTGTCCAGCGAGTATATTTGGGATCCGCTGCGGCGCAAGAGCGTGCGGAATACGCCGGAGGAGGCGGTGCGGCAGTGGTTTATTTCGGTGCTGCACGAGGGCCTGCACGTCCCGGAGCACATGATGGGCAGCGAGGTGGCGCTCACGCATGCGGGGAAGGATTACAGGGCCGATATTGTGGTGTATGACCGCCAGGCGCAGCCGCTCATGATTGTGGAGTGCAAGCGGCCGGAAGTCCCGCTGGACCAGGCCGTTGTGGACCAGGCCCTGCGGTACAACAAGGAATTGAATGTGAAGTATATAGCCATCACCAATGGCAACAAGACGTTCATTTTTGAACGCACGGCCGGTGGCTGGCAGTTTATGCAAAACGCCCCGCTGTGGGAGGAGATGACCGGTCGGGGCCGGGAATCTGAATTGAAGGTATGAATACTATTACGGAAGGCTATTTGGAACACCCGGTGTTCCGCTTGGTGAGTGAGACGGCCAGGGAAGTGGGCGTGCGGGCGTTCGTGATTGGCGGGTATGTCCGGGACTGCTTCCTGGGGCGCCCCAACAAGGATATTGACATTGTGGTGGAGATGCCCGGTCAAGCCGGGCATGACGAAAGGGGAGCCGGGCAGGGCGGAGAGGTGCGTCCGGGTATCCTTCTGGCGGAGGCTATCGGCAAGAAAACGCATGCCCGGGTGAGCGTGTTCAAGAACTTCGGGACGGCCATGCTCAAGTACCATGGGATAGAGGTGGAATTCGTGGGGGCGCGGAAGGAAAGTTACCACCGGGACTCGCGGAAACCCATCGTGGAGGACGGTACGCTGGAGGAAGACCAGCTTCGCAGGGACTTCACCATCAACGCCATGGCCTTTTCTTTACAGGCCGATGACTACGGCGCCCTGGTGGACCCGTTCGGTGGCATCAAGGATCTGGCG
Organism: Bacteroidales bacterium UBA3764; assembly: GCA_002371115.1. Taxonomy (GTDB): domain Bacteria; phylum Bacteroidota; class Bacteroidia; order Bacteroidales; family UBA932; genus Cryptobacteroides. Next base: position 2,061 of record DFFY01000032.1, on the reverse strand, counting down.
GCGGGTATCATCCGCACCCCGCTGGAGCCGGAACAAACGTACAGCGACGACCCGCTCCGCATGCTCCGGGCCATCCGTTTCGCCGCGCGCTTAAGTACGGACGAGCAGCGGTTTACCATCGTCCCGGAAAGCATCGCCGCCATGAAAACCATGGCCGATCGCCTGCAAATCCTGTCCAAGGAACGGATTGTGGAGGAGCTGAACAAAATGCTGCTCACGGACCATCCGGCCATGGCCTTCGCGCTCATGGAGGAGACCGGCCTGCTGCAGCAATTCCTGCCGGAGCTCAGTCGCCTCAAAGGCGTGGAAACGGTTGACGGTAAGGGACATAAGGAGAATTTCACCCATACCCTCCAGGTGGTGGAAAACGTGAGCCGCTTTGAGAAAGAGGCCATCGCGGAAGGCCGCCTGAACGACTATGACGCGGACGGCAACGCAACGCCCCGCACGGAGCCGTACCTGTGGCTGCGCTGGGCGGCGCTGCTGCATGATATCGGCAAGCCTGTCAGCAAACGCTATGTGGCGGGGCAGGGCTGGACGTTCCACGGGCACGAGGTTACCGGCGCGCGGCTGGTGCCCAAAATCTTCGAGAAGCTTCGCATGCCGCTGAACGAGAAGATGAAGTACGTGCAAAAGCTTGTGAATCTGCACCTCAGGCCCATCGCCCTGGTGGACGATGAAGTCACGGACAGCGCGGTGCGGCGCCTGCTCTTCGACGCGGGCAATGACATCGACGACCTCATGCTCCTTTGCAATGCCGATATCACCTCCAAGAACCCGGCGAAGGTGGCCCGCCTCAGGCGGAACTTCGAGCTGGTGAAGGAGAAGATGGCGGAGGTGGAGGCCAAGGACAGCATCCGCAACTGGAAGAACCCCATCACGGGTGACTACATCATGGAACTGTTTGGAATTGAGCCGTGTAACACGATAGGCAAACTAAAGGAAATGGTGAAGAACGCGGTGCTGGACGGCGAGATTCCGTACTCCTTCGAGGCGGCGGATGCGTATATGCGGGAGCGGGCCAAGGAAGTATATGGCCTGAGGCCGAAGACCCCCGGTCAAGCCGGGGGTGACGGAAAATGATAGAGAAGTATGTGGCATATCTCAGGGATGTCCGGCGGTACTCGCCGCGGACGGTGACGCTGTACCGGGAGGCACTGGAGGACTTTGCCGCCTGGTGCGGCGGAGAGCCCGATCTCTTTCCTTCGCGTATCCGGGAGTACGAAGGGCATCTTATCGACACGGGCCTAAAGCCCAGGACGGTGCATCTGCACATCAGTGCGCTCAGCGGGTACTGCAACTTCCTCATGAAGGAGGGCGTGCTGCAAAGCAATCCGGCCAAGGCGGTGAAGCGGCCCAAGATGGAAAAACGGCTGCCGGAATACTACACGGAGCAGGCGATGGACGGCTATCTGGCGGAGAGCGCGCACGAGGCCGATGAAGACTCTCTTCACGTCCTCATGAGCACGGAGCCCGGCAGCAAGCTGGCCAGGGAGCTCTATAACCGCCGGCTCAGGCGGCTCATCGTCAGCATCCTGTACACCTGCGGCATCCGGCGGGCGGAGCTGATTGGCCTGCAAATCCAAAGCGTGGACAATGCCCGTCAAACCCTTCGCGTACGGGGAAAAGGCGACAAAATGCGAGAAATTCCGCTTATCCCATCGTTACTTCAAGAAATTTCACTATATTTACGTGCAGCAAGTTTCATGGTAGGGAGAAGACCTGCCTGTGCACCGCTCCTGATGACGGACAGGGGACGCGCCCTTTATCCGGAATTCGTGGACCGGGCGGTGAAAGCGGAACTGCAAGGCCAAAGCGGCATCA
>DFFY01000032.1:0-165 GCA_002371115.1 Bacteroidales bacterium UBA3764 | reverse complement strand
ATCCCCCCACGTGCTCAGGCATTCCTTAGCCACCGCGCTGTTAAATGAGGGAACGGACCTGAATGCCATCAAAGAGATGCTGGGCCACAGCAGTTTGGCGGCCACCGAGGTTTACACCCACAACTCCGTGGAACGGCTCAAGGCACAATACATGAACGCCCATCC
>DFFY01000053.1:39534-42612 GCA_002371115.1 Bacteroidales bacterium UBA3764 | reverse complement strand
ACAGCTGATATGTTACCCGATGTCGTGTCATACGTTGTAAAGACCTATGCCCGAACCTTCCAGGAACAAATGAGCAATATGCCGGAGGCCCAGAAGAAACTGCTGATTGCGATTGCCAAAGAAGAAAAAGCGGACCAAGTCACCTCAATAGCATTCTGTAAAAAACACGCGATGAAGAGCCCCAGCACCGTCCAAAGCGCCCTACGCGTACTCCATGAGAAAGGCATCCTGCGAAAGGACGGCTACAGCTATTCCGTTGCCAACCGACTGCTGGGATTTTGGGTGAAGAGGGAGTATTAGGAAAGATTGAGAATAATATATGAGCGAGTATGCCGATTTCTTTGACAAGTATGTATTTGAATAGTAATGCACCCGAAGTTCATCATAGTCTCCAGGCCGGAGGAGCCGTTTGTCGGAACCTTTATCTACGGTAAAGTGGATAGCCATCGGCATCTTGTCGAAGGATATGTGAAGGTGCATGGTGGCGGCTGGTACGATAAGGATGATACGGAGAAGACGATGCTGCTATACGGCAGCTCTGGCGACTATGGCGAGCCACGTTTTGAGTTCTTGAACAGGATTCCCGGAGAGCTCAAAGACTATGATTTTTATTACTCTCCAGATTGGGGAAAGACTCGACAGCGAATGGATGTCAGTGGGGTAGAATGGATATAATGCCCATCCTCGGCAAAGCATAAAATATCATGTTTCCGGTAGTCATTTTCTTCTTTCGGTAGTTGCGTAACTCGCGCAAAAAGTGTAAATTTGTGCAACCTGTAATAGGGAGTTTTGTAAGTGCATACTTTCATGTACTATGATAGAGATTACTTTAAGTGTGGGATTGAATGATGCTGCTACCAAGCGGCAGGAGTATCAGACAGAGACGTACGTCAACGTAATGAAGCACGTGTGCCAAGGTTACCATGTGCCTTTCTCGTACATTGTTTCAGAAGGGGGGTATTTCCACGAAAATGGTGAATATACACAGGAAAAGACGCTTGTCATTTGTTTGATAGACCCGGAGGAGGGGATTGTGGACGCCATTGCAAGAGACCTCTGCGCCTTTTTCCATCAGGAATCCGTCCTGATAACCGAGAGTAAGGTCAGGGCCTATTATATAAAGGAAGAACTGCAAAATAATCTATCCTGAAATGTTTGATATGAAAAACCACCTGATTGTTGTAGCATTGCTGCTGCTTGCCGGCGCTTATCCGTTGTCGGCGCAGCGTACGCCTGCGGATGCGCAGTATGTGTACACCGAGGCTTCGGAACTTACGCTCATTGGCAAGATTATGCCCACCCCGAACCCGTATCATCGCGTGGATACGGTTCAGTATAAGGGATTTACGAAAGGGGAGAACCTGCAAGTGCGCTGCCCTGCCGGCCTGGCGGTGGTTTTCCGCACCAATTCGTCGTCCATCAAGCTAATTGGCAAGGGAGACCTTTCCTGGCGTTCCAACACCACCATGCGCCTGGCCAGCCATGGCTATGATCTCTACATCAAAAAGGATGGCAAGTGGCTGTGGGCCCGCAATACCACCCCGTCTTTTAAAAATCCGGAGGCGCCCATGACGCTTATCAAGAACATGGATGCCTCCATGAAGGAATGCCTCCTGTATCTGCCCATCTATTGCGACATGTCGTCCATCCAGATTGGCGTGGAAGCGGGGAGTGTCCTGGAGGCCATCCCGGGTCCTTTCCGTCACAGAATCGCTATTTTTGGCTCGTCTTACACGCATGGCATATCCACCAGCAGGGCCGGCATGGCCTATCCTGCACAGTTTACGCGCCGCACCGGCCTGCAGATGCTTTCCCTGGGTTGCAGCGGCAATTGCAAAATGCAGCCTTATTTTGCGGATGTCCTGGCCGATGTGGAGGCCGATGCCTTTGTTTTTGACGCCTTCTCCAACCCCGATGCGAAGATGATTGCAGAACGGCTGTTCCCGTTCATCGAGCGCTTGCAGGCGGCCCATCCCGGTAAACCGCTCATTTTCCAGCAGACCATTCGCCGCGAAAGCCGGAACTTCGACCACGCCTCGGAGGATTATGAGGCGGCCAAACAGCACATGGCAGACTCCCTGATGAAAATTGCCGTCAAAAAGTACAAGGATGTCTATTTTGTCCAGACAAATGCAGACGACGGTGCCCGTGAGTGGTCGGTGGACGGAACCCATCCGGACGACTACGGCTATTCCCTCTGGGAGCGCTCCATCGAGAAGCCCATCCTGAAAATCCTCCGCAAATACGGCATCCGGTAATTACCGGCCGGTGACTGCAATCGTACCTTTAGCGGCGTCCATGGTGATATGGTCGCCGTTTTTCAGTACCTGGGTGGCGCCCTTTACATTCACGATGGTGGGGAGGTTGTACTCGCGGGCCACCACGGCGCCATGCGAGAGGGCGGAACCAATCTCTGTGACAAGGCCGTTGACGATGGAGTAGTAGGGCGTCCAGCCAATGTCCGTGAACTTGGCCACCATGATTTCGCCTTTCTGCAGCCGGTCGGCATCCTCGGCGGAATTGACAATGTGCACCACGCCTTCGCATACGCCGTTGGAAACCGGCACGCCCCGCAAAACGCCGTCGCTGTCCTCCAGCTCAAACGTATCGGCCACGGGCTTGCCGACGTATGTGTCGTCGAACGTCAGCTCCTTCTGTATTTCGTACGCCTTGCGCCGGCGGAGGGCCAGCGGTGCCAACGCTTCACCGGCAATGAGCCGGCCTGTCTCCTTGTGCGTGAGGAAGTAAATGAGATCCGTCTCCGGCAATAGGCCCGATGAAACCAGCAACTCCGCCAGACGGGCGTACTGGGTCTTGAACAGGTCGATGATTTTGATGAGGCAGGATTTGGTGTACTCGCGGTCCACCACGGCCTGCCGGGATTTCTTGGCAAAAGTGATGCATGCGGCCTTGAGCAGGGGATTGCCCACAAAGGCAAATTCCTTCTTATAGTCCAGTTCTTCTACCTTGGTAACCAGGTTCTTGGGCGCCTTGATGATGCTGGACAGGTAGTTCATGAGCGCCCGCTCGTCCTCCCGCCAGGGTTTGTTGCGCAGTTCGGCCTCCTTAATGCAGCGG
>DFFY01000053.1:0-39482 GCA_002371115.1 Bacteroidales bacterium UBA3764 | reverse complement strand
ATGCAGCGGTGCCCGTGGTGGGCCAGGAAGCCCCGGTATTTCTCCAGAGCGGCCGGATGGGCCTTGATGTAGGCGAGCAGTTCGTCGGCACTGAAATGCACCGCCGCCGGTTCATCGGCCTTGACGATGCCTGCCAGTTCCTGCAGGCGCTCCAGGATGTCGGCGCTCTCGATGCCCGGGATGTTGCTCAAAAGGTGCGACAGGAAGGCCTGGTATGCTTTTTTGTCCGGGAAATACGGGTCCACCAGCTGGTACAGCGTGCTGGAGGCGCTGCCGGAGTAGGACGACGCCGCATAATGGTAAATCAGGCTCTCGTCCAGCAGCGCCAGATTTTGGTCGATGCTGGCGTAAAGCTCCTTGTAATCAGTGGTTTGTGCAAAACGGACGCGCCCGAGCAGCTTGTCGAATTTTCGCAGGGCGCCGTGCCCGGAATAGACGTATCTGAGGAACTTGACGGAGTTGATGCCCCGCACCAGGGCGTTGGCGTACGGCGCTTCCACGGGCGGATAGTCATGGTATTCGCCCATGATGGACAGGTTCATGGACTGCGGATTGGCAATACCCACCCGCGCGTGCATGTTGTACAGCAGGTTCATGTCAAAGAACAGGTGCCCGGAGAAGGATGAGATGAGCCGGAGCGGCGTTTCCTGGTACGGGGAGCTGTACACGCCCGCCTTGGCCAGCATATAGCGCATGCCATAGTCGATGGCTTCCACGGAAGTGGAAAGGGTGAGCGGCGTCACGGCGCCGGGCAGCATTTCGCCCACATTGCGCTTGGTGAACAGGTGCCTGCTCACGTCGTCCTCACGGTCAAATTCTTCTATGTCGATAAGCTCGGTGGTGATGGGACGCATCTGCAAAAAGTACAGCGTGCCGCCCTGGATGGCCCATTCGATGTCTTTTTCCTCACCGAAGGTGCTGCGAATCCGCTTCCCGGCTTCATACAGCTGCCGGACCTCGGCCTCGGAGAGCAGGTCGTCCCCGGCAGGCCGGTAGCATTTGCGGGAAAGGGTGTACTGACGGGCGCTTACCTGCCCGGAAACCAGGTTTTCTCCCTGCCCCAGCACCGCTTCTATAAGGATGGTGTGACCGGCACCCGGTGCGGCCGTAAAGAGCACGCCCGCCTTTTCGCTGTCCACCATGGCCTGCACCACCACGTTCATGGCACCTTTCCCCAACTGGAAATGCTCGGCGTAATCCTGCACCCGCTTGGACTCCAGCGACGCCACGCATTGCCGGATGCGCTCCATGAGCTGCCCGCGTTCCACAAACAGAAATGTATCGTACTGGCCGGCATTGGAGGCGTTGATGCCGTCTTCGTTGGAGGCCGATGACCGTACGGAGACTTTGCTGGCCTTCAACGCATCAAACGCCTCATAGACAGCACCTTCGTCAAGGGTGTCGATGTCGGTAATCACGAATCCCCGGGGAACGTTGAAAGCGTTTTTTATCAGCAAATCCAGCCCGGAGGCCTTGCCGCCGACCCTCGCGCAGGCCGCTTCAGGAATATTCCCAAGTTGATATACCTTCATTTATCTTCTGATCTCCGTTAAGTTCCGTCGGTTGAAATAGCGCTTGCCATCCTGGTTAAAACCAATCTCCAGGATGCCGCGGCACGTTTTGCCGTCGATGGTGAACTCCGCGATGTTCTCGTGCAGGATGTATTGCCCCTCCTGGAAATGGTAGGTGACGCCTGCCAATACCTTGGCCCGTACGGGGATGCTGCGGAGGTTGTCCAGGCGGGCATGGAATGTAAGCTCCCCGGGAACAGTCCCCTGGGCCACCTGCCGGAGGTCCAGGTCTGCCTGCAGCAGGTAATGCTGCCCGGCCGTGTCCCGGTAATTGCCCACTTCCAGCACGCTCAGGGCGGGGTAGGACACCAGGGAGTAATTGAACTGGACCGGAGCGGAAACCGCCATGAGCCACAGGTGGTTGTTCATGTAGTTCCAGTCCCGTTTGCCAAAGGAATGGTCCCGCACGCAGGGGAGGGAGAACGCCACGGTTTTTCCGTTCAGGGTAAAGCTGCCTTCCAGCGTGCCTTCCTGCTCATAGTGGCACTGCCCGCTGATGGTCTGGAGTTCCGCAAAGAACGCCTTGCTCCATTTCTCGTTGGCCATGCCGGTGGCCATGCGTTCCGCAGGCATGTGGCTGGTAAAGTCGATGGGCGCCTGGCGGGCTGCAAACGTGCCCCGGAAGCAGATTTTGTCTTCCTCGTTCAGAATCCCCTCGTAAGAGACGGTCCAGTTGCCATCTTTGTGCTCCACCTTTACAGGCGCCTGCCCCACGGGAAAAAATTCCTGCTTCAGGGAATAGAGCTTCCCGTCCATGTAAAGCGCAAACCAGGTTTCTTCCAGGGAAGTCCTTTTCCCCAGGCGGGCAAAGAAGGACAGATGCTCATCGTGCGCGGAGAAATAGTAAGAATTGTTCACCACGGGGGCTGCTGCGGCGTCCAGTGCATACTGCTCTGCATAGGCAAAGTCAAAAGGATGTTCCTGGTTCCTTTTGGCGATAGCCTTGCCCATCAGTTTCTTTTTAAGCGAGAAAAACATGTTTCTGTGGTCCAAAATCTTACAAATATAGAAAAAAGTACAGATTTTTCCGTAATTTTGCACACTTGACAAAATTGGACGATGGAAAATAAGAAACTCACGCCCCTCAAATTCCTGCCGGTCGTGCAGGAAATGCCGTGGGGGACCGTAGAATATAAACTGGCAGACCTGGGTTTTGTGGACTCGATGGCCTGCGAGGGTTGGCTCAAGGGCAACACCCTGAGCGACATTATGCAAACCTACCTGGAACGCGTGGTGGGGGAAACCGCCTTCGAGTGGTATGGAACCCAGTTCCCGGTGATGGTGAAACGCCTCACCGTGAAGGGCCGCAACTCCCTGCACGTGAATCCGGACGATGAAACCGCCGAGCAGCGCTACGACGCTTTTGGCAAGACGGCCCTCTGGTATGTGGAGGCCGCCGGTCCTAACGCCCGCCTGTACCTGGGTTTCAAGCGCCCGGTGAGCGCGGAGGAGTTCTACAAGGCCTGCATGGCGGGCAAGGTGGAACCGCTCCTGCACAGCGTAACGCCCAAGGTAGGGGAACGCTACCTCATCCAGCCGGGCCTGGTGCACGCCGCCAAGGACGTGACGCTCCTGGAAATTGCAGAAGCCTCGGAGCTCTGGTTCCGCCTGCACGACTGGGGCCGCACGGAGCGCGAATTGCACCTGGAAGAGGCCTTCGACCTTATAGACCTGAAAGGAAAAACCGGTGCGCATGGGGCCGACGCCGTTGCTACCGAGCAGTTTACGGTGAATGCCGTTCCGCTCACGGATGCGCTCAAGAGCCACCGGGACGAGGACGACACCTTCCTCCTGTACCTTTGCGTAAGGGGGGCCGCCGTCGTTCAGGCCGACGGTGCCAATTACACGCTCAAGGCCGGCGAACTGGTCCTGGTGCCTGCAGAAGTGTCGGATTTCTTCCTTCTGCCTGCGGAAAAAGATACGCAGCTCCTGGAAGTGCGCATGGATCCCCGCGCGGACAACGATATTGTCTCAGCTCCCGTGGAAGAATAATGGCAGACGTCCGGATAGACAAATACCTTTGGGCCATCCGCGCGTTCAAGACGCGTGCTGAGGCGGCCGATGCCTGCAAAGGCGGCAAGGTGAAGACAGGGCAGGTGAACGCCAAGCCCTCCAAACTGGTGCAGCCTGGCGACGTCTTGCAGGTGCGCAAGGGCGCCGTTACTTATGTCTATAAGGTGGTGCAGCCCACCGAGCACCGCGTGGGTGCCAAACTGGTGCCTAACTTTGCGGAGAACCTTACCCCGCAGGCGGAATTGGACAAACTCCGCGCGCCGGTGGAAAGCTTCTTCCTTTCCCGCGACCGCGGCGCCGGCCGTCCCACCAAGAAGGACCGCCGGGAGATAGAACAAATCTGGGACGCCATTGACTTCAATGACATCCCAGACGATGTAGCTGCAAAATTCGGCCTTACGGACGAGGACCTGGAAGCACTCTGAGCACCAGGTTTTCCAGAATGTAAAATACGAACACGCCCAGCACGGCCAGGCTCCAGTTGAGCCGGAATGCTGCTGTACAGGCAATGATAAGGACGATGGCGCAAAGGAAGACGATGCGTTTGGCGTCCAGGAGTCTGTGCCCTTTGGCCACCTTCATCCCGAACATGGGAATTTCACTGATCAGCAAAAGCCCCAGCACAACCGCCACGGCCGGCAGGAACCACAGGCTGCCCACCAGGGAATCCAACAGGTTGCTGTGCAGGGAGAAGTAGCACAGCGAGCCGCAAATCATGGCGGCGGTAGGGGTGGCCACCCCGATGAAATCCGTGCTCTGACGCTCGTCCACGTTGAATTTGGCCAGGCGCAGGGCGCTCATCACGGCCAGGAAAACGGGCACGACCTCCGTCCAGCTGTCCACGCCCTTGAGCTGCATGGTGCCGATGAGCATCACGGAGGGAAGGACGCCAAAGCTTACCATGTCTGCCAGGGAGTCCAGCTCCTTGCCCATGGGGGAGTACGCGCCCAGCAGGCGGGCCGCCAGTCCGTCGCAAAAATCGAATACTGCGGCGGCCAGCATGCAAATGAAGCCGTATTCCGGGTGCCCCTGCAACGCAAACACCACGCCTATGGTGCCCGAAAGGGCATTCATGGATGTGATGGTGTTGGGAATGTATTTTGTCAGGCTCATTACTTCAGGCCCAGCTTTTTGAGGATTTCCTTGGGAACGGCCTTCTTGTTAACCACAATGTTCAGGGTTTTTCCCTTGCAGAACTGCTCGCTCATATACCAGATGCCCTTGTACTCACCGGCTTCTCCCCAGGAGTTCTTGATGAGGTAGTACTTGGTGCCGTTCTGGTCCTTGGCAATGCCATAGAGGTGCATGCCATGGTCGTCCGTGGAGGTTTTCTCGTCAAACCACTGCTGGCGGTTCTCCTGGTTTACCTCGATTTCTTTGACGACGGCTTTTTCGGCGGGCTTTTCATCGGCCTTGCCCACCCAGCGCTCCTGGTCCGAGCCGCTGGTGGCCTTGGCTTCCGTGTCCACCAGGATGGCCAGGCCGTTCCGGGTGAAGCCGGCCTCGGAGACGTCACCGCCCCAGGCTACGGTGTAACCGTTGTTCACGGCGTTGTCAATAATGGCCATGAATTCCTCCAGGGGAACGTTCCAGGAAGGGGTCCAGCGCCAGTTGTCTTCCACCTCGATGGCGAAGGAGGTGTAGAACGGATGGTGCGTGAAGGAAGTGAAGCCGATATATTCGTCCAGCTTGAGCCCCTGGGCGTCCCGGTAGCTTTCCGGGGTGTAGGTGGCGCCGTTTACGCTAAAGGTTTCCGGAACGGGGCCCATATAGGCGTCCAGGATGCCTTCCAGGCCCTTGGGCCATACGGCGGTGAGCTTGCGGTTGGGGTTCTTGACCACGGCTTCCACATAGCCTTTGAGCACGGCGTCCAGCTCTCCCTGCACGGGGAGATCATAGCCGTACTGCAGGCCGGAATACGCCTGCTGATCCACGAGACCGTAGGTACGGGCTACGTCCAGGACGTCGCCGAAGTCCGAGCCGGCGGCAAAGTTGAGCTTGCCGTCCAGGCGTACGAATTTGCGGGCGCGGTCTGCGTAGGCCTTACGGACCACGAACATTTCCGAGAAGTCCGGATACAGGGCCGGGTCCTTGATGCCCTTGGCCTTGATGGCCTCCGACTCCAGGAACGACAGGGCGCTGAAGCACCAGCAGGTGCCGCTGCGGTATTGGTTCTTGACGGGAGTGACAGGGTTTTCCTTGACGGTGGTGAACTGGTAGTCTGCCGGTTTCACCGGGGCGGCCGGACGCTGGGCTGCGGCACTGAAGACGGCCAGGGCAGCAAGCGTTGCGGTAACGATGATTTTTTTCATGCCATTTTAAATTTATTCTCACAAAAATAAAGATTATATATTAATTTTGCAACCGTGAAAACCATTCTTTACATACACGGGATGGGAGGCGGGGGAGACAGCCGCATTCCCAATCACCTGCGTGTCCACATGGAGGACGTGCGCGTGGTTATCCGCACCTATGACTTCGACCCGGAAATCGGACGGGCCCAAATTGCCTCCTGGGTGGAGGAACTGCGGCCGGACCTCATTGTGGGCGAGTCGCTGGGGGCTATCCAGGCGCTTCGTATTCAGGGTATTCCGCACTTGTTCGTTTCGCCCTCGCTGGGCGCTCCCGAGAGTCTGTACGGTGCCGCCCGCGTAGCCCGTTTCGCCCTGGGCCGATGGTACCTGCACCACCGTTTTCCGGTGAAGGAAGGGGACCGGCAGGAACTCAAGTTCACCCGGGAGGTACTGCTCAAGTACAAGGCGCACGGGGAGGCCGCCGTCGCCAGCATTGAACCGGGAGGGTATTATTATGCCTTTTTTGGCATCCATGACCATTACAAGGCTTCCGGGGTGGTGCGTGTGGACCTTTGGGAAAAATACTTCGGTCCAAAAACGTACACGGAATACGACGGAACCCATTTCATGGAGCCCGCGTATATCAACAGCCTGCTCATTCCCAAAATCCGGGAAGTGCTGGGATTGGAAAAGTAGCGGGAATTGTGTATTTTTGCATTTTTAGCAAACACTATGAGAAGATTCATCATATGGGGGGTAGCCGTCCTGGCAGTCTTCACTTCCTGCCACCGGCGGGCGCAGGCTCCTGGGTCCACGTTGCCCCTGGTCCTTTCCATCGCGGCGGATTCCACCGGAACCGGCCGTCTGGTCGCTCAGGCCGGCAGGCAGGGGCCGGACGGCTCCGTAGCCATTATCGGCCAGCCGGAGGAGGTGCTCCCGCTGGCCCGCCGTTTCCAGTCGGTGGATGTCGTTGACAACATTGACGGCCGTCCCGTCCGGGACTCCCTGCCGGACTTCGCCGGGGAGCGCTTCGACGTTATCCTGGATGCTTTCAACGAGTCCTACGCCCATTTTATTCAGGAAGGGGATGCCCTTCAGCGGACGGACAGCCTGCGGGAAGCCGCCGTACGCAATGCCATATTTGCCTGGGACACCACCTGTGTACGCTCGGCGTCGGATCCCGAATATCTGCTTGAAAAAACACGGTCCAAAATACTGATTTTCACGTCGTCCATGCAGGCGGAGTATGGCCTTGCCGATGTGGATACGCTGCAACAGCTCTGCGGTGGCAGGAGCATTCTGCTCTCTCCGGTGGACATCCTCTTGGAACAGGCGTACGCGTTGGGTGCGCGTGAGCTGGCCGTCTGGGCCGGCCGTGCCACCCGTAAAAGCCATGCCTGGCAGGCCGTCTTTGCCAGAAAGGGCTGGGCCGATGCCCGTCTGACGGTTCTTACGCCGGAGCCGGCGCTGGACATCCGCACGGAATTCCGCAACCTGCTGCGTCAGTACCGGACCACCGGCCGCAAACTGGATGTGCTCATCGTGGACCATTATTCCTTCGACCTCACCTATCTGGAGTCCGAACTGGCGCTCATCCGCAGGGAAGGAACGGAGGAGGACAGCTCCTTTGACAAAATGCTGTCCAGGGATTTCCGCATCCTGGAACCCCAGCAGGCCCTGATCCGCACCACCTATGAACTGCTGCGCTCCCGGCGCCTGTTCACGCACCGGATAGCGCGTCCGGCGCTGCATTATTATGAAACCGAAGAATCTGAACAGGGGCTCCCGGTCCTGGTAGAAGTGGGGGCACCCTACGTGCAAGAAACGTATGTACAAGATATCCGTTAGTCCGGAAGAAATAGGCGCGTTGGAACTGGCGTCGTTCCCCGGTGTCATCGAGGTGATAGACACGGACGGGGACGCTTTCCACCGCGCGCTGCGCTACCTGAAGCGGCAGCGGGTGCTGGGATTCGACACGGAAACCCGTCCTACGTTCACGCCGGAACAGCATTCCAATGGTACGGCCCTGCTGCAACTTTCCGGCAGCGGGAAGGCCTACCTGTTCCGTCTCAAGACCCTGGGCCTGCCACGTCCGCTGACCGCCATCCTGGCCAACCCTTCCATTACCAAGGTGGGGGCCGCCACGCTGGACGACGTAAAGGGCCTGCAGAAAATTACCAAGTTCGCCCCCAAGGGCTTTGTGGACCTGCAAAATATCGTATGGGAGTATGGCATCCGCGACAAGAGCGTGAAAAAGATGACAGCCATCATCCTGGGCGTGAAAATCTCCAAGGCGCAGCAGCTTTCCAACTGGGAGGCGGAGCACTTGAGCGATTCCCAGCAGCGCTACGCCGCCACCGATGCCTGGGTGTGCCGGGAGATGTACCTCAAGCTCATTCATTCCGAGAAGCACCCCCTCACCCCCGAACAACTCCATCCTGAAAGATTTCAAGACAATGGATAAAGTAATCCTGAAACCCCGCCGGGAGGAATCCCTGCTGCGTTATCATCCCTGGGTGTTTTCCGGGGCCATTGCCCAGATTGCGGGACATCCCGCGGAGGGCGACCTCGTGAGCGTCTGTTCCGCAGACGGCAAGCTGCTGGCCTGCGGGCATTACCAGATAGGCTCCATTGCCGTGCGCATCCTCAGCTTTGACGAAGACCCTACGCTGCCGGACTTCTGGGAACGCATGCTGCTGCGTGCGTATCAGCTCCGGGAAGCCTTTGGCCTGGCGCAGAACGAACAGACCAACTGCTACCGGCTGGTGCACGGGGAAGGGGACGGCCTGCCCGGCCTCATCATTGACTATTACGACGGTGTCTGTGTGCTCCAGGCCCATTCCGTGGGCATGTTCCGTGCCAAGAATGCCATTTGCGAAGCGCTCAAAACCGTGTATGGGGAGCGCCTGAAGGCCGTTTATGACAAGAGTTCCGGCACCGCGCCCTTCAAGGCCGGCCTGGACCTGGTGGACGGCTACCTCTGGAAAGCCCCGGACTTTGACGAGCCTGAGCGCATCGTCCTGGAAAACGGCAAAAAGTTCCTCGTGAACTGGCAGGAAGGCCAGAAAACCGGCTTCTTCCTGGACCAGCGGGAGAACCGCGCCGCCGTGGGCCGTCTGGCCGCCGGCCGCAAGGTGCTCAACCTCTTCTGCTATACGGGCGGTTTCTCCGTCTATGCCCTTGCCGGCGGAGCCGCGCATGTGGATTCGGTGGACAGCTCGCAGCGGGCCATGGACATGGTGGACCGCAACGTGGCGCTCAACGGCTTCACGCCGGAACAGCACACATCTTATTGTGCCGATGCCATCGACTTTGTGAAGAATGTGCCGGACGGGGCATACGACCTCATCATTGTGGACCCGCCGGCATTCGCCAAGCACCGCGGGGCGCTCAAAAATGCCCTCCGGGCGTATCAGCGCCTGAATGCGGCGGCCATTGCCAAGGTGGCGCCGGGCGGTTTTGTATTTACGTTCAGCTGTTCGCAGGTGGTGGACAAGGAAGCCTTTGCGCTGGCCGTTTTTTCCGCCGCCGCGGAAACCGGGCGCAGCGTGCGCATCCTGGACCGCCTGAACCAGCCGGCCGACCATTCCGTGAACATTTATCATCCGGAAGGAGAGTATCTGAAGGGACTGCTGCTGTATGTCGAGTAGCGACTACATGTTTCCCACTTCCGTGAAGGAGGTGCAGGCGCTGGGCTGGGACTACATCGACATTATCCTGCTCAGCGGTGACGCCTTTATCGACCATCCGTCCTTTGGAACGGCCGTTATTGCGCGCTGGCTCCAGAAATGGGGCTACCGCGTGGCGGTGATTCCGCAGCCCAACTGGCGGGACGACTTACGCGATTTCCGCAAGCTGGGCGCTCCCCGGCTGTATTTCGGCCTCAATGCCGGCGCCATGGACTCCATGGTGAACCATTACACGGCCTCCAAGCGCCTGCGCCACGACGACGCCTACACGCCGGAAGGCAAGGCGGGCGCCCGGCCGGATTACGCCGTCACGGTATATACGCAAATCCTCAAGAAACTGTATCCGGACATTCCGGTGATTATCGGCGGTATCGAGGCCTCGCTCCGCCGTCTTACGCATTACGACTACTGGAAAGACTGCCTCATGCCCTCGGTCCTATATACTTCCGGTGCCGATTACCTCTGTTATGGCATGGGCGAACGCCCCATGCTGGAGCTTACCAAAGGCATTGAGAAAGGCTGGCCCCGCCACCGCATGCAGCAAATTCCCCAGATTGCCTTCTACGTAAGTGGAAAGCTTCCGGAGGGGGTATCTGTTCCGGAATCCATGGCCACCCTCGGCCGTGTAAGAGGGAGGGGCCCAGAGCCGCGATTTTCGCGCGGCGAATGGGAGGGGTCGCGCAGCGACGATTCCGGAACAGATACCTCCTCCGGAAAGCTTGTGCTCCATTCTTTCGAGGAGTGCTGCAAGGACAAGCGGGCGTTTGCGGAGAATTTCCACTGGATAGAGACCCATGCCAACATGATGCACCCGGACACCATCCTGGAGCCGGTAGGGCAGGGGTATGTGCAAATCAATCCGCCTTATCCGCCGGCCACCACCGAGGAAATGGACTCCTTCTGGGACCTGCCGTTCACCAAACTGCCGCACCCGCGGTACAAAGGCAAACGCATCCCGGCCTACGACATGATCAAGTTCTCCGTGAACACCCATCGCGGGTGCTTTGGCGGCTGTAACTTCTGCACCATCGCCGCGCACCAGGGCAAGTTCATATCGTCCCGGAGCGAGCAGTCCATCCTCAAGGAGGTGAAGGCGCTGGGCAACCTGCCGGACTTTGCCGGGAACATTTCCGATGTAGGGGCGCCCACGGCCAACATGTACGGCATGCACGGGAAGAACCTGGCGCTGTGCGACAAGTGCAAGCGGCGCAGCTGCCTGTTTCCCAAGCGCTGCCCCAACCTGGACTGCGACCATACCCGCCTCATGGAGCTGTACAAACGGATCGATGCCACCAAGGGCATCCGCCACAGCTATATCGGCAGCGGTATCCGCTACGACCTTTTCCTGACGGAAGAGGGGTTTGTCGATGCCAGTTCCAAACCTTATCTGAAAACGCTGGTGCTGGACCATACGTCCGGGCGTCTGAAAGTGGCGCCGGAGCATACCGAGGACCATGTGCTGCAGAAGATGGCCAAGCCCAGCTTCCGCCTCTTCGAGCGCCTGCGCAAGGAGTTCGACCAGGTGAACCGGGAAGCCGGCACGCATGTGGGACTGGTGCCGTATTTCATCTCCTCGCACCCGGGCTGCACCATGAAAGACATGGAGCACCTGGCGCAGCATCCGGCCCTGAAGGGCATCTGGATGGACCAGGTGCAGGATTTTACGCCCACGCCCATGACCACGTCGTCCGTCATGTACTATACGGGGATAGACCCGCGGGACATGACGCCGGTGTTTACGGAGCGTGATCCGGAGAAAAAACAGCGGCAAAAGTCGTTTTTCTTCAAAAATTCTTCGAAAAAAACGCAAAAGCCCTTGCAGAGTTCAAAACAAAGTCCTAATATTGCAGCACGAAAATCTAAGCATAAGTAAACCGATATGGCAGACAGCAAGAAAAGACACGTGGTGAGTTATGAGAAAATGTCCGGACATCCGGATCTGGCCGCCGCATTCGCAGAAAAATATCCCAGAGGCTTCAGCGATTACCTGAATGACCTTATCAAGTATCCCAAGCCGGACGGCACTTCTTTCTATGCGGTGACCATAGAAACGGAGGATGCCATTTATCTGGTGAAAATCAACGTGAAAACGGATGACCTGGAAGACGTTGCCCGTTGGCTGGAAGGGGAGGAAGATGCAGAGAACGAGGCCGTTGCCGGCGGCAGCGCAGATGCTTCGGACGCTGCCGGGGAAACCCTTCCGGACGACAACATCGCCCAGTACTCCAACGGGTCGGACGAAGAATAAGCAGCCATGGCAAACCGTGGTGGCATAAAATGGATATGGGGCCCCGTCAGGGGCCTTTTGCATAGGATGCCGGAAACCACGGCCCTGCTCATCCTGTCCATTGTTACAGGCTCCCTTTGCGGCTTGGCCGCCGTGGGCCTAAAAGTGGCCATCCACGGCATCCAGAACGGGATTGCACAGCTGGTACCGGAGAGCCGCTGGCCTTATCTGGTCCTCCCGGGCGTGGGCATGCTGCTAAGTCTTGTGATTGTCCGCTACATCATCCGGGACAATATCGGCCATGGGGTCACCAAGGTGCTGCAGGCCGTTTCCAAGAACGAATCCAAAATCAAGAGCCATAACTGCTGGAGCTCGCTCCTTACCAGTGCGCTCACCATCGGCTTCGGCGGTTCCGTGGGTGCGGAGGCGCCCATAGTCTATACCGGCGCCGCCATCGGCTCCAATCTGGGCCGGTATTGCGGCATGTCCTACCGCGGCATGACACTCCTGCTGGGGTGCGGTGCGGCCGGCGCGGTGGCGGGCATTTTCAACGCGCCGCTGGCCGGTGTGCTGTTCACGCTGGAAATCCTGCTGTTCAACCTGTCCATGAGCGGTATCCTGCCGCTGCTGCTCAGCTCCATATCGGCTACGCTCATCAGTTATCTTTTCCTGGGACGGGAGAGCCCGTTTGCCGCTACGGTGGTGCCGTTCAGCATGGGGAATGTGCCGTTCTATGTGCTTCTGGGCATCTTTTGCGGCCTGGGCTCGCTGTATTTCATCCGTACCACGCTGGGTATGGAAGACCGGCTGGGGAAGCTGAGGAATCCCTATATCCGCTGGATTCTCGCCTCCGTCTGCCTGGGGGTACTGATTTTCCTGTTCCCGCCGCTGCACGGAGAGGGCTACAATTTCCTCTCGCCGCTGCTCAATGGCGGTGCGGTGGATTTCGGCGGAGATACGCCGCTGGATTATTTCCTGCGCTGGCCCTGGGCCATTCCGCTGTTTTTCCTGCTGGTGATGCTGCTCAAGGTGTTCTCCATGACTTTCACCAATGCCGGTGGCGGCGTGGGCGGAACCTTCGGCCCTACGCTGTTCATGGGCGCCATTGCGGGTTTTGTGCTGGCCACCACCGTCAATCTCATCCGGCCGGGCATGGTCCCCGTATCCAACTTCGTGCTGGTGGGGATGGCGGGGCTCATGGCCGGTGTCATGCAGGCGCCGCTCACGGCCATCTTCCTCATTGCGGAAATTTCCGGGGGCTATGCACTGTTGGTGCCGCTCATCCTGACATCGGCCATTGCCTATGGCGTAACGCGCATTTTCGAGAAGTATTCCATTTATACCAAGCGTATCGCCGCCAGCGGGGAATTGCTTACGCACGACTCGGACCAGGCGGTCCTTACGCTCCTGAAGACGGAGGACTTGCTGGAGACGGACTTCCGTCCGCTCCGCATTGACGCCACGCTGCGGGAACTGGTGGAGGCGGTGTCGGCCTCCAGCCGCAATCTGTTCCCGGTGGTGGATTCCCGCGGCCGTTTCCAGGGCTACGTAATCCTGTCCGACATCCGTAAGGACATGTTCAGCCAGGAACTCTACGACAAACGCCACGTTTACAATTACATGCGCACCGCTCCGGAATATGTGTATCCGGACGAGCCCATGGAGTCCGTGATGCGGAAATTCGAGAAATCCGGCGCCTGGAACCTGCCGGTAGTGGACGACAAACGCGTATATCTGGGCTTCCTTTCCAAGTCCAAGATTTTTAGCGCCTACCGGGAGGAACTCAAGGATTTCTCCCAGGATTAGCGCCGGGTAAGGGTGCGGATATCCTGCACCGTTTCCCGGATGACTTTTACGTAATACCGGATGACCAGGTAAAACGGTTTCAGGACCTTGGGCGCATACTGGAAAAACAGACAGGGGCCTGCACAGAGAATGGTCAGTGGCAGCAACTCAATCAGAAAGAGAATATTGACGGTTATCCACCACCAGGAGGGGGCTTGGGTTGGCGCTTTTTCCATGTTTCATGCGTGTGAGTTGCAAAATTACACAAAAAATCGTACTTTTGAAAATATGAAAGAACTATACATCAAGCATATCGCCAAACTGCTGAATATCCAGCCCTGGCAAGTGGAAAACTGTGTGGAACTGTTCGCAGACGGGTGCACCATCCCTTTCATCAGCCGCTACCGCAAGGAACGCACGGGCGGTCTCACGGACGTAGAGGTGGCGGAGGTCAAGCATTGGGCCGATGTCTTTGCAGAGATGGAAAAGCGCAAGGCCTCCATCCTCAAAACTATTGCCGATCAGGATAAACTTACTGCGGAGCTTGAGAAGAAGATAGATAACTGTATCAGCAGCAGTGACTTGGATGACTTGTATCTCCCGTACCGTCCCAAGCGGAAAACCCGTGCCACCGTGGCCGTGGCCAAAGGCTTGGAACCCCTGGCGGACCTCTTGTGGAGCGGAAAATCCCAGCATCCCAGGGCCGATGCCCGCAAATTTGTGAAAGGGGAGGTGAAGGACGAGGAAGAAGCCCTGCAGGGCGCGCGGGACATTGTGGCGGAGCGCCTGAGCGAGACCGCCGCCATCCGCGAAAACCTGCGAGGCATTTATCGTACCCGCCGCGTGGTCTCCAAGGTCACCAAGGCAGGGGAGAGCAGCCCGGATGCCGCCAAGTACCGCAGCTACTTCAACTTCTCCATGCCCATTGGCAAAATACCGGCCCACAACCTGCTGGCCATGCTGCGGGCGCAGGAGGAAGGTTTTCTCCGCGTGGAGATTGACGCGGACGGGGAAAAGTGTGCCAACAAGATGTATTACGACTTTTGCCAGGAGCACGGCTATCCCCAGCGGGAGGCGGGCTTGCAGGTGCGGGAGGCGGTGGAGGATGCCTGGAAGCGCCTGCTGGACCCTTCCATCACCGGAGAGGTGTTGCGGGAGGCCAAGGAAAAGGCCGATATTGCCTCCATCCAGGTATTCGGGGAGAACCTGCGGCAGCTGCTGCTGGCGGCGCCCGTTGGGCAGAAGCGGGTGATGGCCATCGACCCGGGTTTCCGTACCGGTTGCAAGGTGGTTTGCCTGGATGCGCAGGGAAATCTGCTGCACCATGACGTGATTTTCCCGCACCCGCCCGTGGCCAAAAAGATGCAGGCCATCACCACGGTGGCAGATTTGGTGGAAAAATATGATATTGAGGTCATTGCCATCGGCTCCGGCACGGCCGGGCGTGAGACGGAGGCGTTCGTGCGCATGGTGGGGCTGCCGGAAAGCGTGCGTATTTTCTCCGTGAGCGAGGATGGCGCCTCCGTGTATTCGGCCTCCGATGTGGGCCGCGAGGAATTCCCGGAATATGACGTGACGGTGCGTGGGGCCGTTTCCATTGGCCGGCGTCTTATGGATCCGCTGGCGGAGCTGGTGAAGATAGACCCCAAGTCCCTGGGGATAGGCCAGTACCAGCACGATGTGGACCAGGGCCTGCTTAAGGAAAAGCTGGACAATACCGTGGAAAGCTGCGTAAACAGCGTGGGCGTGGCCGTGAACACCGCCAGTCCGTACCTGCTGCAATATGTGGCCGGCATCGGTCCGGCGCTCTCCAAGGCCATTGTGGCGTACCGCAGCGAGAATGGCAATTTCACCAGCCGGGAGCAGCTAAAGAAGGTGCCGCGCCTGGGTGCCAAGGCTTTTGAGCAGTGCGCCGGCTTCCTTCGCATTCCGGGCGCCGCCAATCCGCTGGACAACTCCGCCGTGCATCCGGAGGCGTACCACATTGTGGACAAAATGGCCCGGGACCTGCATGTGAGCACTCGGGAGCTGGTGGGGAATGCGGAACTGTGCAGGCAAATCAAGGCGCAGGACTACGTGGAAAAGGATTTTGGCCTGCCCACGGTCAACGACATTCTTCAGGAGTTGCAAAAACCCGGGCGGGACCCGCGTGAGGCGGCGCAGGAATTCTCCTTTGCGGACGACATCCACGACATTGAGGACCTCAAGGTGGGCATGGAGCTGCCCGGCCTGGTGACCAACCTCACCGCCTTTGGCGCTTTTGTGGATATTGGCCTGCATGAGAATGGCCTTATCCATGCCTCGCAGATGGGTGTTCGCGGCATGGCTGTGCCTTCGCAGGTGCTCAAGCTGCACCAACACGTAAAAGTCCAGGTTCTTTCCGTGGACCTGGACCGTAAACGCATTGGCCTGCGGCTTATTTAATTCTGTTGTGGGGCAAAGATTTTCTCCAGGGACAACTGCGTGGCTTCCGTTACGCACGCCATATTTTGGCATTTTTGCGTTACACCCCGCGCCGCAATGCCTTGCTCCCTGCACAACTCTCGTCCTCAGAAATGGGCTAAAGCAAGGATGAGAGGAGTATAATCGCCAGGCAGCATCAGGCTTCCTGTTGCTGATGAATCGTAAGAAATAGCAAAAAATCGTAAAAAACAGCAAAAAATCATGTGAAACAACACAATCTTTTTTACGATTGTAGGTTTTTCGCTGTCCTTGTTCTATGTTTGCAGAAACCGACATCCGGGCCCGGTGTCACAAAACGTGAAAACATGGAACAAAATGAATTGAAAATTGGCAGGTATGCCAATGTGCTGATGGACCGATGGTTCAAGCGGACGTTTGGCTGGGCTCCGGCCCGGCGATTGATGCAACTCTTTTTGCAGGAGATGATTCCTGAGCGGAAGATAACCAAACTGAGTTTTGGCCCGCAGGAGTATGTGAACCCCATCGAGGAAGGAAAGGATATCCGGCTGGATGTGCACTGTACGGATGAGACCGGTGCGCACTTTATAGTGGAGATGCAGTTTGCGGAGCAGAAGACTTTTTATGAGCGGGCGCTGTTTAACTCCACCTTCGTGATTCAGGAACAGGTGCAGACCGGGAGTACGGACTGGACGCTGCCGCAAATCTATTTTATCGGCGTGGTCAATTTTCCGCTGCACCTGGGCTCCGACAGGGTGCTGTACAGGTACAGGCTGAAAGAGCTTTCAACGGGCGAGGACATGCCCATTCCGGTGGAGTACATCTTCCTGGAGGTTCCCAATTGCCGGAAGGCGATGACCAGCGAGGCCTCGCTGCTGGACAACTTCTGCTATGCGATGAGGAACATGCCTGAGATGGAGGAGCGTCCCAAGGAATTGAAGGGCGAAATCTTTGACTTGTTGTTTAATTCTGCAGAAATTACTAAATTCGCTCCCAAGGAACGTTCGGAATACATCAAGCAAATGATTACCATCAGAGATATCGTCAATCAAATGGCCACAGCAGAGGAAAAGGGCGAAGCCAGGGGCCGCGCCAAGGGTCTTGCAGAAGGAAGAGCTGAGGGAAGAGCTGAAGGCGAGGCTAAAGCACAGCGGGAGACGGCAATACGTCTTTTGAAGATGGGTCTGGATGCCCAGGCCGTGGCAGAAGCTACGCAGTTGCCCCTGGAGGAAGTCCTTGCGCTACAACAGAACTGAATAAGTCGCAGCCAATGCGTTTACGGTCCAGGTTCCCAGAAAAGATTCTGGATTTTTTCGCGCCCAACTACCTCATCCTTAAAAAAACGCCAATACAAGGATGAGAGGAGCAATATGGGCTTCTCGTCCTTGTTCAGACGCTCTTTTAAGGATGAACAATCCCCGACAGAAATTTTAATGGCACACCTTTCGAGAACTTTACCTATTAAGCGGCCCTAGGAAGGGAGGAGGGCTGTTTTGAGGAATAGTAAAATGAAGTAGGGCAGTCCAAACGGGCTGCCCTACTGATCTGGAGGATTATTCAGAATCGGGTTTGAAGGTAATGGATATTGTACTCATTCTGTTGGAACCACCACCTGCAATAGCGTTCGAATTGGATGTATCTACCCTCAAATCTGCACATACTCTGGAGCGAATCTTCAATGTCCCGGAGAATGGAGAGTCAAGTGTGAACGAGGCGTTTACAGTTGCAACGGTATTAGCATCAGTAATGTAGTACGAATTTGTAACGCTTCCTCCAGCATCTCTGGTATCGAGGGTGCTTTGAGGTTCAACTGCTGTCCAGTTTTCTCCGTCATCAGTTGAGTATTCAAGCATATAGTATTTGGGACCGGCTGCGGATGCACGATGATAGTACTTAATGGTGTAAGTCCCGGCATCATTGTCAACATTGTAAACATCGAATAGCCAGTAATCATCTGGATACATCCCATTGGTGTTTAGCAGATACGCACTTGCTCCCAAGCCCCAAGTACCCATCTCAGCGTATTCGGATGTGCTTGGTGTTTTCCCGCTTGGACGCACGACGGTGAGTTTACCAGCGTGAGTAGGGGTATCAGCATATACGTAAGTCTCGCTAGATGTAGAAGCATTAAAGTCTGTTCCAGAGATCCATGTTTCACTAGGCGCAGGGAAATTCCATTTGACAGGGAGGAACTGGGGCTCTTGAGTTATTGTATAAAAGTATTTTTTAGTAGTAACGGATTCTTCTGTGGAAACGGTTAATTCATACTCATTATTCTCATCGTTTACATTCCTTGGAATGTCCAGATTAAGAATAGCTGCTCCTCTTCCGCTTGTTGAAGCGCTGCTATTTGAAGTGAACGTTGCTCCACCAGTGACCGAAGCTGTCCATGAAACGTTGCCCATTACATAAACTGGAATTGTACGAGCGGTGTCGTCAATCGTAAGCGATTCCAGACTACCAGATGCATCCAAAACGTTAAAGCGTGTGGTCTCTACCGGGTCTTGGACTTTGCGGTAGATTTTGACCGGATACATGGTTGTCCCAGTGTTATATGCGGAAAAAATATTGGAATCACTATTATAGCGCAGCAGGCAATGTCTTGTTCCCTCGGTAGAAGCTCTTATAATTGCTCGGGTTTTATCAGGAGAGTTCTTATCATTGGTTGTGATATCACCGAAACTAATGCTCCAACTACCAAGCGCATCCAAGGTGGATTTGGTTCTGAGCCAGTTCTTGTCATTCACATTGTAGCCATCAGCGGCATAGATATAGCCGTCGCTTTCGCCTCCGGTTGCATTAAGTGACCATGTCCCGGGAATCAATCCGTCGCCAAGTGTGAATTTTTCAACAGCGGAAGAAGCACCTATGATTGTTGTTCCGTCGCGGGTAATACCGGTGGCACTGCGGTTGTCAGCTTTTTGGGATGTAGAGATAGCGACATCTGAGTCAGCTGCAGCAATGATAAGTTCATCTCCGTAGTGAAGGTCTGATGTAGAAGTTACAAGCTCGTATTCTACGATTTCAGCCACTTCTGCTCCGGTCATGTCAACTGTAAATTTAGCAGTGCGGCCAGATGTGAGAGTTCGACCTGCGGGGAAAGTGATTTCCTTGGTGTAGGTTTTCTTGTCGGTGTTAACTTTGAAGGATAGAATCTTGTTAGAAAGGTCAACAGGGGCAAGTGCAACCCATACATTGTCAAGTTGGCTGGTAGAGATAGTGATTGCCTTTACCATTGCTCCTGCGTTTTCGCCCCATGTTTTGCTATCGGTATAGAAATATATTCTACCTGCAATGTTGAGGTCTTCAGACTCTATCACCATGGCCTGGATAACTTCCTCATCGCTATCTTTGCTAAGATTAGTAAATATAAGGCGCATATATGCCGGCACATGCTCAAATTTCATTTCGAGATGCGCCGGCAATTTGGCTGCTGGATATTCCTCTGTTCTGGCGTAGAGAATAATGGCATTCTCGTCGGGGCTTTCTGGCGTACAGGTTTGTCCTGAAGGAATTTCTACATTAATTCTGTTCCCATTATAAAAAGTTTTTAGTGCAGAAAACGGAGAAACAATATTAAAGTAGTAGGAATCGGCCTCTTTAGGTATAGCCCAGGTAAAATGAGACGTCTTATCATCGTTTAGCTTAAAGTCGTTAGCCTGGTAGATTGTCTGTACGTTGTTGTACGTAATCGCAGGCGCAGCATCGTTCTCCGTCCAGGTGACGGGATACTTTCCATCCTCGGTTTTTTCTCCAAAGATGGCTTTGGTTGCAGGCATTTCAGCGGAGAATTCGATGATTTTGGGAGAGGAAGCATTCGGAGCATCCTTTGCTTCCTCTCTTGTGCAGGACAACAACATAGAAGAGCCTGCAATAAAAAGAAATAATAAGGTCTTTCTCATAGCAACATCTTTTAGTCCTTGTCCCAATCATCTTCCTCGACGTCGGATATGGTATTACCCGGCGTCGAGATGTCAAGTATAGTTGTTTGTGTTCCTATCCAGAGCGTATCCGCCTGGGGGGGTATAAGTATCTTTTATCATAATGAATTCACTGGATTTTAAGGTTAAAATAATTCTGTGACAACAATTTCAGCGTCCGTTACGCGAATGTTGTTGGTCCCTGTGTTTTTGTTATTGAACTGGAGGTTGAAAGTTTCACCAGAGAAACTGTTTTCAAAGGTAATGTCGTAGGTGATTACAATGACTTTTTTGTCCCATTCAGAGGTATATTCTGTATTACTCACGGTGCCAAGGCTTACTCCCTCGGTGTCGGTGGTCACAGTCCGGTCTGCATTGGGCACAGAGTTACTGCGATAAGTAAGTTTTGCCTTTCTGACCCCTTCACAAGGAATGCCTGCAATCTTCCAATACCCACCTTTGTAGCGTACCATAAGATTCATTAAGTTGGCACCTGTCGCGGCTTTCTTCGCATCGGTATTATAAGTGGTCGAATTAAGGTAAACAAGGCCATCGTTATAAAGTTTTGTATTGGCATCTTTCTGCGTATAGGTAACAGAAGCACCTCCATAGACAAATGTGCCTGTCCCACTACTTTGATAGGCAGAAGGCGTGTCGTTCGCGGCACCGCCGGCAAATGACTCTGACCACAGCACATCGCCAATCTTTACACCTCCTTCACCGGGCTTCTTGGACTGAGTGATGGTGAATACATACGATGCGGGCGTCACGCTTGCGGTGGTGGAAACGTTGACGGTGTACTCCTGCGTATCGGTGGTGGAGGTGTTCTCGGGGACCGAGAGTGTGAGGATGGTGTTGCCGGTGCCGGCGGTTTCACTGAGGGTGGCGCCGCCGGTTACGGATGCCGTCCAGGAACTGTTGCCAAATACATACACTTCGATATTGTCTTTGGCGGAAGCGGAGATTGTGACTTGGTTCTCGCCATCGGCATCTGGCATGGTGGCCTTGAAGCGGGGAGTGGTGTCTGCAGCTTTGTCCAGGCGGTAAATATGCAAGTAACTGACTTTGCTCTTAAGAAGGCTGCTGGTAGTCGAATAAGATGAGAACAAAGAACTTGCCTGGTTATAGAGCATAAGGCCGCGGGCGCTGGATTCAGCCTGAATGGTGGTCACGTACTTTGTATAGTCGTCCTTATCGGTATCGTCCACACCGTTCTGCTTGTCGGCGATGGATATGCTCCATGAGCCGTACTTGTCCAGGACGTCCTTTGTCCTCATGTAGTTACCGGTATTGGCATCCTCATAGGCGGCATAAAGGTATCCGGGATTCTCCGCCGATGTGGCCTTGAGCGCAAATTTTCCTGGCTTGATGCCGTCTTCAAGCTCGAAGACCTCAACGGCATCGGAAGGGTCAAGAATGACGCCTTCGCCTTTGGTAATACCAGCCTGACCTCGGTTGTTGTCGTTCTGCGTGGAAGAAATGGCGACATTGCTGTTTGCCGCTACAATGATAATCTTGTCGCCGATATGCAGCTGGCTCTTGTCGGTTACAAGATTATACTGTACGGGCGCCACAAGCGTGCTTCCCGCAAGGCTAATCTGGAGTTTGGCAATTTTCCCGGAGGACAGAACGGCATTTGCTCCAAACTGGATACTTTTGGTAATGGTTCCCTTGTCGGTATTGACCACAATGGTCATGGCTTCATTGGACAAATTTACCGGCGCCACACCCATCCACACATTGTCAAGTGATGAGGTCGTTGCGGTAACGGTGCCACTTCCGCTGGTTCCATTCTCTTCCATGTGGCCGTCGCCCGGGAAGAAGAAAATGCGTCCTGCGAGGACCTTATCGGCATTAATGGTAACGGAGCTTACAGTTGCTCCGTCAAGAGCGTCAGCATAGTCCGTAAATACCAGATGGAAATAGCCGGTAATATGGTGGAAATCCATATTGACATTGCTCTGGAACGAGTCATAATCGTCCGATTTCGCGTACAGCATAATGGCTTTGGGATCCGGCGATCCGGCTGTGGATGCCTGTCCGGTAGGGACGGAGATGCCAAAACGCTTGTCTGTATTATTGGCCGATATAACGCTGTTCGCCGGACTTACGGCAACAAATGTGTAGGCATCTCCTTCCGCTTCGACGTCCGCCGAGAAGGTGGCTGTTTTGTTATCGTCGGAACGGACAAGCTCGGGCGTAAGCTTGTTGTTATTGTCATAATTGACAAGAAGATCTACCTTTGTATCATTCTCCGTCCAAAGGACAGGATAGGTATTGCCGTTGGGCGTGCTGAAGAGAGCCTTGGTCTCCGGCGCGGCGGCGGTGAAGTGTACGGTCTTGGTGACCTTGGGAAGTGCCTGGTTCTCTTCCTTGGTGCAGGAAACCAGGGCCAGAACTGCTGCAAGGGCAGTAAAGAGAAGTGTCTTTTTCATGGTCTCGTGCATTATAAGGTGTTGAACGTAACATTCCATGGCTCTTCTATAGCGCCGTCAATGCCGCCGCCGACGAAGTCTGTGGGAGAGGTGGTAAGCAGCGAGGATTCCAAGCGCACCTGGAATTCCTCCGCCGTTGGGGATTGGTATAACAGTTTCTGTTTCATATTGATAATTTTATTTTACTTCGGTGATAAGCAGGTTGTCAAGGTGCCAGCGATGGTTGCCGCTTTGGGCGTAGCCGTCGTAGTCCATTCTCATGGTGATTTTTGTAGCGCTGGTTACGCCAATGAGCTTGATGGTGGCATGTTGCCAGGCAAGTTCGTTCGTGGCCTGTGTGGTTGTGAACTGCTGGCTCTTTGCCGCATCGGAATTTTCGCAGACCCCCGCACCGGAAAGTTCCACAACAAGCGGACAATCATCAATGACGCCTTTGGCGGACATGTGGGCGCACCAGTCGAAGGAGAACTCAACGTTTACAGGGGTATCACCAAACGCAATGGACGGAAGGGTAAGACCGGTTTGTTTGTTGCCGGCTCCCATCTTGAAGTACCCATACTGCAGGTACAGCGTTTTGGCAGCGGGGTTCAGGTCCGTATATCCGCGGGTTTCCTGCAACTCTTTGCCCAGGGTGCTGGCAAGGTCCGCAATACTCCAAATGTTGGGCTGCTGGTGGGATGATGCATTGTTCCCCACCGGATCCAGGTCGGCGGCGGTGTACTGTGTGTTTGCCTTGAGCCAGGCATCTGCGTATGGCAGCAGCCAGTCAAAGTTGTCCTGGAAGTACACCTGGGCGGCCGATGTGTTCTTGGCCTGTGTCACGGTTACAAGGGTTTCAACGTCTGCATCGTTGCTGTAGAAGCGCAGCGTGCCGGTACGGCTGCTGTTGGTATCCTCGTTGAGGGCGTAGT
The DNA here is from genome assembly GCA_002371115.1 of Bacteroidales bacterium UBA3764. Taxonomy (GTDB): domain Bacteria; phylum Bacteroidota; class Bacteroidia; order Bacteroidales; family UBA932; genus Cryptobacteroides. The sequence goes on along the minus strand of DFFY01000053.1, from coordinate 16,216 downwards.
TTACCGTGAAGGTGGCTGGGAACGAGCTGGCCTTGGACGGGGTTATGCTAATCCAGTCGGCTTTGGATTCGGCCAGGACGTTTACATTGGCCTCTATCTTTACCTCCACGCTGCCGGCCGTGTAGGGGGCGTTGATGCTCTTGCCGGTGGTAACGTTGATATACGGCGGTTCCGCGACGGCCTGTCCCGCCTGGATAATGGCAATCTCGCGGCGCGTGATGCCGGCCTTGACAGTGACGGAACCTTCGCGCAGGGTCTCGCCCGTATTGTTGTCGCAGGTAACATAGAAGGGCAGGTTCTCGCCCAGGTCGGACTCGGCCACGTTCACGTGAATCCAGCTCTGGTTGGGCACAAGGGTGAATGCCTGGTCCGACGACACGGTGAAGCTCTTCCTGCCGGTGGGCTTGCCTTCAAAGGTAAGGTAGGCGGGTGCTACGCTAAGGTTGGCGGGGTTAAGCACCTCCGAGCCGGCCGCTACGATGGAAATCTGCGGCTGGTAAGGGTCATCGGCCGATTTTTCATTGACGCTGAGCCGCCAGGTGCCTCCGTTGGGGGCTGCCAGGGCTCCTGCGCCGTTGGCCTGCCAGTTGGCCGCACAGATGAAACGGAACTCCACCCGGTCGGTGTTGTTCGTATAAGTGACGGTGTTCTGGACCAGGATGTTGGTGGCACCGTCGGCGTTCATGGCATGGGTGTAAACGACGGGTTTTCCGTCGGGGCCCGTCACGGACTCGTCGGTGGATGTTTTTCCGGCCACTTTCCACTGCTCTCCGTCACGGTATTCGAGCCGCCAGTATTTCTGGCCGCTGCCGGATACGCGGGTGGCGAAGGAAAGTTTGACGATAGAGCCTCTGGAGACAGGGGAGGAGGCCACGAATTCGGCATAGTCACCCGGCCATACGCCCTGCGCACGGGGGCTGTTGTCGGAAACATCCAGCAACACTTTCCCCGCGGAATCCGCCGCCTTTCCTGCCTCATTGTGGAAGGTAATGAGGCCGCTTCCGCTCACGGGCGGGATGGTACCGTCGGCCGGGAAGGTACTGGCAAAGGTGTTGTCGGGCATTCTCACCACCCACTTGACGGGGAAGCCTTCCAGAACGGCCTCTGCAGCAGGATATTGGGTGAGGGGAATAATGTCCGTTACGGAATTCCCGTTTGCGGTGTAGTTGATTTTGATGTTGGCGCCTCGGATGCCCAGGCTGTTGGGCCCTACGCGGAAGGCCAGGGTGTCAATCTGCTTGGAAGCGGTGTGGACGGAATTGTCCGTAATCCAGCTCACATCCTCAGTGGCGTATTCCTCCATGGGAACCAGCTCGTATTCCCAGTCCACGTTGGCGAGAATGCGCAGCTTCACGTTCTGCTCATTGGCATCCACGTTGAACATGGCGGCGCTGGGCTCCAGGAATTCCGGGCTGCTGGACTGGGATACGGTAATCATGCCGTCCATCAGCTGCCAGTTGTTGGAACCGTCGTCAATATAAATATTGAAGTAGGCCTCGCGGCTGTTGGACGGGTCTATGTTGCGGTCTGTCTTGAAGAAGAAGATGCCTTCTTTCTCTCCGTAGGCGGGGAAGGGGTGGATCCAGGACGGCTCTTCATCTTCTGCCGACACAATTTTCCAACGCTGGTTGGACTTCACGTTGAAACGGAAGGCCTTGGATACATGGTTGTTGGCATTGGCCGAAAGGGAATACGCATTGGCCCCCATGGAGAGGGTATATTGCGCCGACATCTGATCCAGGTTGGCCTGCGGGATATCCATGTCGTCCGTAACCACAATGTGGAAGTAGGGAGCCCCTTCGTTCACAAAGCCTTTCTCTTCTTTCTTGCAAGAGAAGGCCAGCAGCAAGAGCGACACAAAAGCAAAGATATACTTTTTCATGGCTGTAATCGTTTATTGTTGGAGCGGATGCGGATTGCGGTGGGTGCGGTTGATGGCCTTGTAGGACCAGTCAAGGGCAATGTGCATGTTGTTGGCTGCGCCTTCACCGCCCATCCGGTTCAGCGCTTCCGTTACGTGAGCACTGTTGGAGGCAACGGTATAGTTGGGATAACCGAAGCGGGTAGGAACCTCGTATCCGTTGGCGGAAGTGCCGTTCGCAATTTCAAAAGCGGGATATTCGGTTCTTCTCCATTCGTGATAGACTTCATAGCCGCAGAAATACAGGGAAATGAATTTCTGGCAGGCGATGAGCTCTTCCGTGCTGCCAAAGATGCTGGTGCCGTTCTGCGCGGCCGCCTTGTCATAAGAGGCGAGTGAGCTCTCCAGGAGTTTGGTTACGTCCGAGTTGCGCACGGGAATGGGCTTCGCAAGGTTTCTGCCGATAGCGGCCCATTTCTCTATGCTGGCACAGACGGCGTCTTCGTACAGGCTCTTGGCCGTTTCTCCGGGAACCGTGAGCTTGCCCTTGTCAACGCCTTCTGCCAGGATGAACAGGACTTCCGAGTAATCCATGAAGAAGGCGGGGGAGTCGGCCTGGCAGAGCGTATTGTAGTTGGGAACGGCCGCACCGGTGTCCCACTGCTTGAACTCGTCGTTGGAGACACCGCCGCGGGAACCTTTCCAGGCGCCGGACTTCTGCTTGGCGAAGAGCGGAAGGCGCGGGTCTTCGAACGTGGCCTTGCCGGCTGCGTTGAATTCGCACATCATGTCCACCATGGTCTGCGTGAAACGGTGGAGGGTGAACGTGGCTTCCGTGGTGCTCTGCTGTCCCCAGTAGGAACGATACGGGTCTGCGCTCAGGTAGCCCAGGATGGCGTTGTCGGTATTGTCCTGGAAGACCGGATAGGTGACAGGGTCATTGACAATCTCCTGGATGGCGTTCCAATAGGAGTCGCTGATACCGGACATCCGGCACAGAATGCGCAGCTTGAGGGAGTTGGCAAACTTGACCCATTTGGTGTAGTTGTCCCCGTACATCTTGTCCAGGCCGCTCTTGGTGATGGCGGGCCGTCTTTTGAGGATGGTGGCGGCGCTGTCCAGGTCTGCGATAAACAGGTCTGCCAGCTCTTCCTGGGAGTCGAACTTGGGAGCCGTGTTCTCCACCTGCTTGTACGCTTCCTTATAGGGGATGTCGCCAAACAGGGCCGACAGGTTCTGCAGTTCATAGACTTTGAGGATGAGGCCCAGGGCTTCCATATACTTGTCGCCTTTGGCAATGGCCTGGCGGACCAGGTGCTCGGCGTCGAAACCGAAGCGGGCAAAATTGTCCCACTGGTTCTGCCAGTTACCGTCGGTAATCTGGTACTGGTGAATCTGCGTGGTGGCACCGCCGGTGAAGGCCGTAACCTGGACCAGTTCGTTGGCAAAGAACCAGGACTGGTACTGGTTGTTGATTCCGATGCCGTAAATGAGCGGCTCGTACAGCGAGGTAGGGGCTGCACCGCCAAATTCTATCTTGTTGGGATTGGTGTTGATCTTTTCGAAATCCTTGGTGCAGGAAACAGAAAAGAGCGTGACTGCAGCAGCAAGAGAGGCTGCCATGAATACTTTACTTCTCATATCTGCTTAGAATTTCAATTTAAGTGAGAAACCAAAGGAACGGCTCATGGGGAAGGAACCGGCTTCAATACCGCGCTTGGAACTGGAGCCGCTGAGTCCTGTGACCTCAGGGTCGAAGAAAGGATAATTGGATATGCAGAACAGGTTGGTGGCATAGACCGATGCGGTAATGCCCTGGATAACCCGGGTCTTCTCCAACCATTTGCTCGGGACATTGTAGCTCAGGGTAACTTCCTTGAGCTTGATGAAGGAGTTGTCGTAAATGTATTCGGCAAAATTGTAACGGTTTGCCTGGTAATTGGACCAATAGGTCTGGACGTTGTTGGTGAGGGTTTTGTTCACCTGATACACGCCGTTCCCGTTTTCATCGGTGCCGATAAGGTTGACGCCTTCGGCAACCAGGCCGTCGGGACGTCCTTCCAGCGTATTCTTGAGTTTACCCTGGTAACCCAGCGTAGCGGCGGTGACGGAGTAGGTCTTTCCGCCCAGCTGTGCGGAGAACGTGGTGTTGAGGGTAAAGTCCTTGTAGCGGAAGTTCATGGCAAGGCCGCCCAGCCAGTTGGGATTGACGTTGCCCAGGTAACGGAGTTCGTCGGACATGGAGGGCAGACCGGTTGTGGCGTCAATGACGGTCATTCCGGAACAGTCGGTCCGGTTGCCGTCCGCGTCCACGATGTATGAACCCTGGGGTGCCAGGGCAAGTCCTTTGCCCCAGAGCTGTCCCATCTCCTGTCCCACATAGTTATAAATGTAGAGACGGCTGCCGATGGTGGTTCCTACGTCGGACTGGTGCGGCTGGGAATTGTCCCATCCGTCGTACATCTGTTTGAGAACGGTCTTGGACGTGGACCCGTTCACGCTGATGGTCCAGGTGAAATCCCGGGTTTTGATGGGCGTCGCGCTCAGCACGAACTCAAATCCGCGGCTCGTGATGCGGCCGATGTTGGAGGTGTAGTATTTGGCACCGGTGATGTAGTCCACAGGGCGGTTGTAAATCTGGTCGGTCACGTCGGACTGGAACAGGGCTACGTCAAAGGTGATGCGGTTTTTGAGGAACTTGCCTTCCAGGCCCGCTTCCCAGGTGGCCACGTTCTCCGGACGGAGGTAGTAGTCCGGCAGGGTTGCGCCGGGACGGTATCCGCCGGGGAAGTCCGTGTCCGTGTAGCTGTAGGAAATGGCATAAGGGTTGGTGTCCTTACCCACATTGGCCCAGGAAACGCGCAGTTTGAGCATGTTCACCCACTTGGCGTAGTTGTTCATTCCCAGCAGTTTGTCCAGCATGAAGGAGGAACTGACAGAAGGGTAGAAGAAGGACCAGTTTCCGGGAGAAAGTGTGGAGGTCCAGTCGTTTCTGGCGGTTACATCCAGATAAATCATGTCCTTCCATCCCAGGGAAACCAGGCCGTACAGGCTGTTGACCACCTTGTTTCCACGGTAGAATTCTTCCTCAGGAATGGTCTCCGCGGGATAGTTGGAGGGGGAGTACACCCCTTCAACGTCCAGTTTGTCGATGGTGATCTTCTGGCTGCGGCGCTGGTAGGTCATGTTGTTGCCGCCGATGGCTGCGGTGAGCGTGAAGCGGTCGGCAAAGAAAGCGTCGGAATACTTGAGGAGGAAGTCCGTATTGAACTGGGCTACGTAGTTGTTCTGTTCGCGGTACCAGCCCTGGGGATAGTTATACGTGTAATACGGCTTCCGCTGCGTACGGAATTCGTTGACTACATCTACGCCAGACTTGATGTCCAGGGTGATTTTCTTTTTCCAGATGTCAATGTTCAGGGCGGCGTTTCCAAAGATACGGTCTTTGTCCTGGGTATTGGTCATCTCATAAAGGACGCGGTAGGGGTTGTAGTACTCTTCTTGCGCCAGCAGCCAGCGGGAAGGGTTGTTGTAGGCGGTGCGGTTCCAGCGTCCGGAGAAGTATTCGTCGGCATAGGCGCTCATGGGGACGTTGGTCCGGTTCCACACCAACTGGTACATGACGCCGTTGTTGGAATAACCGGAGGAAGGCAGGTTGTCGGAGTCGGTCATGTAGTAGTTCACCTTGGCGGTGAAGGTGATGCGTTTGGACACCGGCGTCTTGAAGGAGAACGCCACGGAATTCCTGCGGTATCCGGTATTGGGAAGAATCCATTCGTTCCGGCTTGTGGTAAGGGACAGGCGGAAGCTGGTCCCCTTTCCGTTTCCGCCGTCAATGGATACGGAATTGTCCCAGGTGTAACCGTTGCGGAACAGGCCTTTGTACCAGCCGTCATTATAGACGAAGGGAGTCCTGGTCATTTCGCCGGTTTCCCAGTTGGTAATACTGTTCCACTGATAACGGAGCTTGGAGGCATCGTACGCTTCACCGAACGCGTATCTTGAGTAGTGGCGGCTCAGGCCTTCCGGGTTGAAGTTCCACAGTACGTATTCATCCAGGCCCAGGTCGGTGCCGGGGCCGTACGTGGTCTGGAAATCAGGGAAGTAGCCCGGAACGTCGTAGGTGAAGCGGGTGGAATAGGAAACGCCTAGCCCCTTTGCCTTGCTGCCGGACTTGGTAGTGATGATGATGGCACCGTTACCGGCGCGAGAGCCGTACAGGGCCGTGGCCGCAGCGCCCTTCAGGACGGTTACGGATTCTATGTCTTCCGGGTTGAGGTCGGAGCCGTTGTCACCAAAGTCAATCGGGTTGTCCTGGTTGGCATAGCCGGTTCCGGATGCGTTGGAAATCATGCCGGATTCAATGGGAACACCATCCACCACAAACAGGGCGGATCCGTCACCGGAAAGGGAAGGGTCTCCGCGGACCACAACCTGCGTGGAACCCATGGGGCCGCTGGCCTTGTTGAACTGGACACCGGGAACTTTTCCTTCCAGGCCTCCCAGCCAGTTGCTGGACTGGGACTGGTTCAGCTCTTCGCCGGATACGTCCACAACCGCATAGCCCAGCGACCTTTTCTCGCGGGTCATGCCCAGTGCGGTAACCACGGACTCGGTCAAGAACTGGTTGTCCGGTTTGAGGACGATGGTGTAGTTCTGGGCTTTGCCCACGGTGACGCGGATGTCCTGATAGCCCATGAACTGGGCCAGCAGGACGTCTCCGGCTTTGGCTTTCAAGGTGAATTTGCCGTCCAAGTCCGTGATAACGTAGCTTGTCCCACCCTCCACGCTCACCGAAGCACCCACCATGGGGGTAGTTTGATCGGAGTCCAAGACAATACCGCTCACGCTGTCCTGGGCCCGTGCCGTAAACAGGCCGGTCTGCAGTAGCAGGACGCTGGCAAGCAGTATCGCTTTTTTGAATGATGAATGTAGCATAGTGTTATAATAGGTTATTTTTTGTACATATCGGTAGAGAACACTTTGGGCCGTTTCATGGTTTCCGTGTAGGTGTGCCCAAACTGGTCTTTGATGGTAATATCAAGGGTGCTGTCGGGGGTGCTGGCCTTGACCCTGAACAGGTGCATGGAAGGAACGGTGGCAAAGCCGGCTTCGTTGTTGCTGTTCAGCCGTTTGGCCGTGTAGGCAACCAGGTGGAGGGGATCCTTGATGTTCATGGCTTTTACAGTGAGGGGCGTGCTTCCCTCCATGACGCTGATCTCCCACTTGGGGTCATAGTTCCAGACATTGATATAGACCTCGTTGTCCGAGTTGGGCTGTGCCCAGAAGTCGGGTTCGAAGTTGTTCTTGTTGGCGGCACTTCCCGCGTACACATATTTTTCGGCGGAGATTTCCATGGTGTTGCGGTCATAGGTGCGGAATTGGTAGCTGGTAGGGCTACCGGTTGCCTTGAATTCCCAGGAGAAGCTTTCTCCGTTTATGTCAAGGATGGTATATCCTGCAGGGGAACCGTCCTGCCCGATATGGACACCGGGGGTCTCCTTGGCGCTCCACCACCAGGTGCCGCAGACGGAACCGGCGTTGTGCTCATAGATGTTGTCATGCTGGATATTGTAAATCCTGTGGGTGTGGGCCGTGTACAGATGCACCTGCGGATAGCCGGCAATGAGCGACTCCAGTCTCTTGGCATTGGAGGGGGTGGGCCTGTAAGTGCCGTCCTCGTTGTACAGGGGAATGTGCATGGTGATGACAAGCGGAGTGTCCTTGCTCACGTGCGACAGGTCTTTTTCCAACCAGTTGAACTGTTCTTCCACAATGTAGGCGTTGTAGTCCCGTTCATAGCAGGGATTGCCTTTGGAGTCGGTCGTTTTCTTGGAATTGGTGCATTCAACATCGTCCAGGACCACATAGTGCACTTTGCCAATGTTGAAGGAATAATAGGTGGGGGCAATGATTTGCTTGTACAGTTTTACGGAATTGTAGTCTCCGAACTCGTACATGCTGTGGTCGTGGTTGCCGATGGTTTGGTAAATCTTGATTCCCTTGATGGTGTTGGCGTCCCGGAGATATTCGCGGTAGCTGTAGTTGTTCACCTCCCAGTACAGGTCCCAGGTCATGTCTCCCAGCGTGAGCCCATATACGGGACGGTCCGTATGGGTGCTCACAAAGTCGTTGACATCGTTCACGAAGTTGACGAACTGTTTGCGGTCGTCCGTACGGTTGGCCAGGTGGATATCTCCCATCATGAGCACCGTACTATGGTTTTGTCCGCTTACGGGAATGAGGGAAAAGTCTGCACGTTCGGGCGTGCTCTGATCTTTGGTGAGCTGTTTGTGGATTACCGGCAGAATGCCGTTTGACACGGGCTCGTAACCGGATGGAACAGACATGAATACGTATTTGTGATACTTCTTGGATGTGAACCGGTAAATGCCGTTTTCATCGGTGACGGTGACTTCGTGGCCATCCGACACTACTACATCTTTCAGGCCTTTTCCCTCTGCCGATACCTGGCCATAGACATTGGCCCCTTCAGGGTCTATCTCAATGCCGCTGGTAATGACAAAAAGGGTCTTCCCAATGCGCTTGCGTTCCTGACCGCGCTGGATGGAGAAGATGTATTCACCGCTATACAGCGTTTCAGGAATGGTAAAGGAGAAATTGTCTTTCTGGAGGGACTTGATGTCCAGGGTGAAGGTCTCGTTTCCGGTGAGAACCACCTGGTCTCCTTGCTGGGGACCTTTGCTGCCCACCACCTTGATGTCGATATCGTCACCCGTCCGGCCTTCGATGGTTTCCGGAATCACCAGGCCGGAAATGACAAAGTCGCTGGAACTGTTGGTATCGACCTCTTTTTTCCCGCAGGCTGCGAGGACCAGGATGGTGAGTCCCAAAAGTGCTGATAATCTTGTTTTCATTCTTGTAGTTATTAATTATGTCGGCGTACTTATTGTTTTCTGAGGTTGTTGATCAGGCGGTCCGGGTAATTGGAGATGATGGCGTCCACCCGGCAGTCTTTCATTCTTAGGATGTCTTCGTCCCGGTCCACGGTCCAGGGAACCACCCGGATGCCCAGGGCGTGGCAGTACGCCACGTTTTCGTGGGTGATCACGGAATAATGCGGGCTCCACCAGCGGGGCGTGAAACTGAGTTGGGAGAGGATCTTCTCAATCTCCGTTTCGTCGCTGTCCGTAAGGTACGAAAGTTCAACCTGCGGGTATTTTTCATGGATGTATTCCAGCGCCCGGGTATCAAAGGACTGGACAACAAGGCGGTCTCCCAGCTGTTTGGAAAGCAGCAGGGGAATGCACTTGTCGCAGAACTCCTTGTAGTCCGGCCAGTTTTTCCCTTCGCCTTTCCCTGTACGGGACTTAATTTCAATGTTGTAGCGCACCGGAGAAAGCCCTTTCTTGGCCACGTACGCCTCCGTGAAGTCTATCAGGTCAGAGGCCAGGGGCTTGTGCTCCGAGACTTTCTGCTGCCCGGGCCACTGTTCCACGGGCCTCAGGCCCACGTCGTAGCGGTAAATGCTGTCGAAGGGCATTTTGTAAAGGTACTCGCGCGGATCCTCTTTCTGCACCAGGCTGCTGTCCGGCCGCATGGAGTATCTGGGGTGGAAGTAATTGTCGTGCGAGACCACCACCTTTCCGTCTGCAGAAAGCTGGAGGTCCAGTTCAAGCGTGTTTACATTCAGGTCCAGCGCGTTTTTCATGGAGGAGAGGGTGTTCTCCGGCATGAGGCCTGCGCCGCCGCGGTGGGCCTGCAGGTCAATGAATCGGTTCCGGAGGTCAAACTCGTGGGTCCAGCTTCTGCCGTCCGGAGCGGTTACGGTCATGCTTGCCTTGGAGGCATACTGGGAAGGGGTGGCCACATAATAGTGGGGCGTTGCACTCGGGCGCTTGTAGCCCGGGATTTTCTCCGCCTCTCCTTTGTACGCGGCCAGAATTTCTGCGGCGTAAGCGGGGGAGTAATCTTTCTCCCTTTCTTCAATGCGTCCCATGTCCACGCCATCCTGGGTCCAGGTGCAAGTCCAGGTATCATCTGCGGCCCAGGCGTTTGCGAGGATGGAATTGCGGTGCATGAATCCGTCTCCGTACTCGATGAAATCTACCTGGAAGTCATCCGGGTAGTCAATATTGTGCCAGCGGAAATCCAGTTTTCCCCCGATGGAGCTGATGATTTCATATCCCCTGGGCGTTCCGTCGCGGCACCAGTCCGTCGCCCACCAGGCGCCTCCTATGGCGGCGGCGTTGTTGTCGGTGATGGCGTCGGTCACCTTGAGTTTGTTCATTACGTGGGTGTGACCGGAGAGAATGTCCACCTTGTACCCGTCCAGGAGGGCAATCAGTTCATCGGCCCTTTCGATTCTCTTTTCCCCGAAGCCGATGGGGCTGTGCTGGGCAATGAATATGTGCGTGTCTTTGCCAACATATTTCAGCAGGCCCTTCACAAATCCCAGGGCTTCGTCCGAGTAGCCTTCCTTGTAATTGTTGGAGCTCTTGAGGGCATCGTCCGTCCCGTTTCCCTCGAACAGGATGTCGTTGAGGCCAATCACAAGGTCCTTGCCGATAAAAAAGGCATAGTTGTATGGGCCGAAGGCTGCCTCGTATGCGGCGCCGGCCGCAATGGAGGACTCCGACTGAATGAAGTCGTGGTTGCCGATGACCCCGTAAAAAGGAATGCCCGTGGTAGCAATGGCTTCTTTATAGCAGTCGAACATCTCCAGCCTGTTCCAGGCAATGTCGCCCAGGGCTATCCCTACGGTGGGACGCTGGGCGCTGTATTTGGCGGACATGCCTTTGAGGTCTCCGAGGGGACGGCCGCAGAAGCGGTTCAGGTGCCGCTTGGTGGACATTTGAGGGTCCGATACGGAGAAGAGGGTGAAATCCTCTCCGCCGCCGAATTCCTGAAGGGTGAAATTGAAGGTTCTGGTGCCTTTGACGGGAAGATAGAAATGCGGCGCACCGGTGGAATAGTCCGCCACGTATCCGCCAGGCGTAACCACGAATACAAAGCGCGCATCCCTGTGCGTGTTGATGGAGAATTTTCCGTCTGCACCGGTCCTGGTGAAACGGTATCCGTCGGACACGATGACTCCGGAGAGTGCCGTGTCCCCGCTTTTTACACTGCCTTTTACGACTTTGGCGTCAAGGGTAGGCGAAAGTGCTAAAAGGCTATAAATCAACAGGAGGGCAGCGCAAGTCCGGCCGCCGAAATGCGTTAACCAGCGGGTATTTTTCCGCAGGAAGGAGGTAATAGTGTTATTAGTCATATCTCACAAAGATAACAATAATTTTTAATTATTGAATACCTTGGTGAGAGATTATCAGTGATTTTCTTTCGCTGAGAACGGGCGGAAGCGCAGGCCAAGGACGCCCCAGAAAGCCTCGCCAAAAATGCCTCCGCTCATCTTGGAGGTGCCTTTTTGGCGGTTGGTAAAGACAATGGGCACTTCCTGCAGCTTGAATCCCAGCTTCCAGGCCGTATATTTCATCTCAATCTGGAAGCCGTAGCCTTTCATTTTTACGGTATCCAGGTTGATGGTTTCCAGCACCCTGCGGCTGTAACATACAAAGCCGGCCGTGGTGTCGTATATCTTCATGCGCAGGACGGTGCGTACGTAGCCGGAGGCAAAGTAGGAGATGAGAATGCGGCCGATGGGCCAGTCCACCACGCTCACGCCGTTGCAGTACCGGGAGCCGATGCTTAGGTCTGCACCGTCCTGGCAGGCCTTGTACAGGCGCAGGAGGTCTGCCGGGTTGTGGGAAAAGTCCGCATCCATCTCAAACACATAGTCATACCCATGCTCCAGCGCCCACTTGAAACCGGTCAGGTAGGCGGTGCCAAGGCCCTGTTTGCCGCTGCGCTCCAGCAGGTGCAGGGTTTCCGGGAAGCGCGCCTGCATGCCTTTAACCAGGGCGGCGGTGCCGTCCGGGGAACCATCGTCAATGACCAGTACGTGGAACTGCCCTTCCAGGGCGAATACCGCTTTTACGATGTCCTCAATATTCTCCCGCTCGTTATAGGTGGGAATGATGACGAGTTTCTTGTCCATTTATTTCTGTCCGATTTCTTTTAACATTTCCGCCACGGCAGCCTCCAGTTGGAGGTCGCGGCCGCTCAGCGTAGCTTCCGGCGTGTTATATACGGGGATGTCCGGCTCAATCTGGAAATTTTCTATGTAGCGCTGGTCCTTGGTGCCCCAGTTGCCCACCTGCGGAATGCCGAACACCACCAGCGGATTCACCTGGGATTCCCACCAGACGGCGGTCATGGTGCCGGGTACGGGGGCGCCAATCAGTTTGCCCAGGCCCAGCGAGCGGTAGGCGTAGGGGAAGCCGGACGCATCCGAGTAATTGTCTTCGCCCATGAGTACGCAGCTGGGCTTGGTCCACTTGTTAAACGGCTCGTGCCCAATGTATTGGCCGCGTGGAGTGAAGGTGCAATATTCCTTGCCGCCCAGGAAGGTGACCAGGTCGTCGTGCAGCCAGCCGCCGCCATTGTGGCGCGTGTCCACGATGAGGGCGTCGCAGGTGCGGTACTTGCCCAGCGCCTTGTGGTACAGCTCCCGGTAGCTGGGGGAGTTCATGCCTTCAATGTGTACATAGCCCACGCGGCCGCCGGAGAGGCGTTCCACCATTTCTTCGCGCTGGCGCACCCAGCGTTTGTACAGCAGACTGGCATCCGAGGAACTGGGCGTGACCACGTAGGTCTTTTCCTTGCCGCCGGTCTTCACCGTAATCACGGTTTTTTTGCCGTTGCGCTCGTACAGGTATTTCATCCAGTCCCCGCCGGCTTTCACGGGATGACCCTCGATGGCGGTAATGAGGTCGCCGGCCTTGATGGAGGCGTCCGTGAGCGAGAGTACGCCACCGGGAAGCACTTCTGCAATGCGCAGGCCGTCGCCCCGGTAAGTTACGTCATACAGTACGCCCAGGTGGCCTAGGCTGCGGGTGGACATGGCCCGGAAGCGGGCGCCGGTGTGGGAACCGTTCAGCTCTCCCAGCATTTCCGACAGCAGGTCCTGGAAGTCGTAATAGTTGTTGATGTAGGGAAGGAACTGCGCGTAATTGTCGTGGTAATACTGCCAGTCCACGCCGTGGAGGTCTTCCACATAGAATTTCTCCTTCACCTGCTTCCAGCAGTGCTCGAAGATATAGGCCCGTTCCTCCTGGGGCTTGAATTCATAGTCTCCGGAGAAGCTGATGCTTTTGTCCTTGCCACTGGCCAGGTCCAGTTTCACAATGTTGCCGCCCCGGCCGATAAAGAGCGATTTCTCGTCAGGAGAGGGGAGGAAACGGCCCATGACGTTCTTTTTTAGGACGCTGATATCGCCTTTTTCAATGTTGAGCACACACAGGTCGTACCCTTTTTCCAGGCGCTGGGTGAAGTAGAGCTTTTCACCGTCTTTGGTCAGGTAGTGGTCTCCCATCATGTTGGAGAAGCGGGTGAGGCGGCGGATACGGTCCTCGCGATGGGCCAAATCCAGTTCCAGTTTCTCCACTTTTTGCTTGAGGCTGTCTTTTTCGGCCTTCTTCTCCGCTTTTTCGGCGGCTTTTTCGCCCATCAGCAGTTTGTCAATCTCCTTTTGTTCCTTGCTCTTGCCAAAGTCCGTATAGGCCTTGCCGTCAAAGAACATGATGTAGATGTCGCTCTCAGCGCCCCAGCTGCCATGGCTGCGGTAGCCGTTTTTGTCGCTTTCCCAGGTCATGGCCCTGCCGCCCAGCGCCCAGCGGAAGCTGCCGTCTGAGTAGCCGCTTTGGGTAAGGTTGGTGATGGCGCCGCTCTCTATGTCCACCAGGGCGATGTCCTCGTTGTTCCAGCCGCCGTCGGCCCCCCAGTTGCACAGGAGGTAGCGGCTGTCCGGACTCCAGGAAAAGCTTTGGTCGCCGTCCTGGTAGGAGTAGTTGATGTTTTTGTGAAGGCTCCTGGGCTTGCCGCCCTTGGTGGAAAGAACCACCAGCTCCGTGCGGTCCCGCAGATAGGCCAGCCATTTTCCGTCCGGGGACACCTGCATCTGGAAGGAGGTTTCTCCTTCCGGGCTCACGCGCTCTTCCTTGAACTGGACCGCATAAGTGAACAGTTTGTCCTCCTTGTTGGCAAGGCTGCTTTTGTAGATGCTCCAGCAGCCGTTCCGTTCCGATGCGTAATAGAGCTCGCGGCCGTCCTTGGAGAAGCTCACGCCCCGTTCCTGCTCCGGCGTGTTGGTGATGCGCCGCGTGGTGCTGAATTCCACGGAGGTGACAAAAACGTCGCCCCGCATGACCAGCGCCAGTTCTTTGCCGTTCGGCGATACGGCCATGGCCGATGCGCTCTTGAGGGTGAGGGGATTGATGTCCTTTTGGTCCTCGTCCCGGGAGAGGGTGATAGCCACTTTCCCGCCCTTGAGGGTGTACAGGTCGCCGTTATAGGAATAGGCCACCGTTCCGTCTTTGGCCACGGACAGGAAGCGGACCGGATTTTTGTCGTAGAAGGTAAGCTGCACCTGCTGCTCCGGGTGCGAAACGCTGCTGCAGAAGATGTTGGATGTTTTTCCGTCCTGCTCGCTCAGGAAATAGAAGGTGTCGCCATCGGCCCCGAAAACGGGGTTGCGGTCCTCTCCTTTATAAGTGGAAAGCTTGGTGAAGGAGGCTTTTGCGTCGATGCTGCCGGTCTGTGCGGGCCTGCACAGCCAGATGTCGCGCGTGACGGAGGAGGTGTGGTGCTTGCGGAGCGGGTCCTCGTAGCCCTTCCAGTCCTCGTACAGGATGTCGCCTTTGTCGTTGACACTCATGGCCGACAAGGTGAGCGAGGTCACCAGTTCCGGCGCTTTGCCTTCCAGATTGGTCTTGTACAGGGCCGGGTCTCCGGGGAAGCCGTCGAAGCCGGGGCTCAGGAGGTTGGAGTCCTGCCAGGTGAAATAGATGGTGCCGTCGGTCGTTACGGCCAGCGGGGTTTCGTTGCCGGGCAGGGTGGTGAGGCGGGTGGGAACGCCGCCTTCTATACTGTTGATATACAGGTCTTTGCTTCCTTCCCGCCAGGAGGTAAATACAATCTGTTTGCCGTCTGCCGTCCAGAGCGGGTCGCTTTCATAGGCCCGGTTGGAGGTGATTTGGCAGGCTTTTCCGCCGGCCGTCGGGACCGTGAAAATGTCGCCTTTGTAGCTGAATGCCAGCGTTTTCCCATCCGGGGAGATGGCATTTTTACGAATCCAGGTAGGGGTTTCCTGCGCTTGGGCGGCTGTGGTGAATGCCAGGCAGAAGAGGGAAATGAGGACAAATTTTTTCATGGACAAATATAGTGTTTATTTGCCGATTTCTACGATTTTTTCCAGCCAAAGTGCATCGGTGGCATCAAAAGTAGCAAATTCCGTGCTGTCGATATCCAGGACGGCTGTGACCGTGCCGTTTTCGCGAACGGGAACCACAATCTCCGATCTGGACAGACTGCTGCAGGCAATGTGCCCCGGAAATGCCTCTACATCCGGCACCACCAGCGTGCGGTTCTCCTTCCAGGCCGTACCGCAGACGCCTTTTCCGTAGCCGATGCGCAGGCAGGCCGACGGCCCTTGGAAAGGTCCCAGCACCAGCTGCTGCCCTTGCACGCGGTAGTAGCCGGTCCAGAAGAAGTGCATCCGCTCCTGGATGAGGGCGGCGGTTTGTGCCATGCGGGCAATCGGGTCCGGCTCGTCGGCCAGCATCAGCTTTGTATCCTGATAGAGCTTTACGTAGCGGAAAGCCTTGAAGGGGAGGTGGCAGTAGCCGTCCGGGTTCTTGTCCAGGTAATCCTGGTGCCGCTCTTCGGCGGGGAAGAAGTTTTGCAGCGGTTCCAGTTCCACCACCAGCGGTACGCCGGCTTTGGCTTCCTCGAGCGCGTATATTTTATGTATCTCCTCGCGCTCCCGCTCCTCTATATAATAGATGCCCGTGCGGTAGCGCGTGCCTTCGTCATGTCCCTGCCGGTTCAGGGTAAGCGGGTCGATGATTGAGAAAAACAGGCTGGTGAGTTCCTCCAGGCTTATCCTGGCGGGGTTGTAGCTTACCTTCACCGTCTCCGCAAATCCGGTGGTGTCCGTGTAAACTTCCTCATATTTAGGGTTTTGCGTGTGTCCGTTGGCATAGCCGCACACGGCGTCCTTCACCCCGGCCACCTGTTTGAAGAAATGCTGCGTGCCCCAAAAGCATCCGCCGGCAAAGTAAATGGTCTTTTCCATAAGTGCTCTCAAAAAAAGTTTTACAAATATAATATATTCTGTCTGAATGTGTTTTGTCCGTCTGAACAAAGCAAAGAATCTTTTTTATGAAAAAAAGTCAAAAAAAATTTGCCAATTCAAAAAAAGGTCGTACCTTTGCATTCCCGCTTCGCAAGTGAGCGGGATTTTTTACGAACGATCATTGAAAAGACTGAAAGGAAGTA
>DFFY01000095.1 GCA_002371115.1 Bacteroidales bacterium UBA3764 | reverse complement strand
CCCAGCTTTCGCCAATGTGATGCTGGTCGGTGTGGATTCCTTTGTACGGGGCAATCTTCTCACCGCCCCACACCAGGGTTTTCAGGATGGGTTTAAATTTCAGAGGGGTCATATCAGTGTAGGTTGTTCATTAATTCAAAGAGTTGTGCGGCACAGGCCCGGGCCGACGCCAGCGGGTCGCGTCCCGTCTCGGGAATTACGTAGGGAATGCTGGCCCGCCAGAGCATGTCCAGGCCCTCTTTCCCCTCTTCCGGCGGTGCCACCACCATGCCGTCCACGTGCTGGCTGCGGAATACGTCGCACAGGCGCTGGAAGCGCACCGGGTCCCAGCGGGTATAGCCAAACAGCAGCGTGCAGCCCTGTGGAAGGGCCAGGCGCTCCAGTTCCGCCGACAGGCTGCCGTAGTAGGCATCGGCCGGGTCCGGCAGGATGACGCCCACCACGCGTTTTTTGGGCACCGCGGACTCCGTGGGCGCTGCTTGCCGATACCCCAGCCGCTGCGCCGCTTCCAGGATGCGATCCCGCGTCTGGGCGCCCACGCGGTACTTGGGCTTGCCATCGTCCCCGATGCGGCTGTTCATCACAAAGGAGACCAGTGCCACGGAGACACCGGCTTCCTGTGCTATATCCTTGAGCGTAACAGGGTTAGGCATGGTTTTGTTCATAACGGTCCAGGGCCTGGGCCATGAGTGCACGGCCGCGTTCCGCGATTTCCGGGGCGTGGGAGTAACCGTAAACCCCGTGATAGGTGTCGAAGGGCAGGTCCACCAGGATATCCGGCGGGGTGAGGGCAATGCCCATGCGGGCGATGGTGCAGTTCATGATGCCAAAACTGCGCTGGAGGATTTTCACTACGTTGTCGCTGGCATTTACCGGAAGGTGGTCTTCGGCCGCATCGACCACCAGGCGCAATTCCTGCATGGTGGTCTCTATGCGTCCCAGGAAGTTCTTGTCGGCCTTCTCCCTTTGCAGGGCGGCGCGGCTGTCCAGGAAGCCCTGGATTTCCGCCGCGTCAATCTGGTTCACATTGAACCCCACCAGGAGGTCACCGGGGGTGCGTTCCACCCGGTTGAGCGGGAAGGTGTTCACCATGCCGCCATCCACCAGCGTGCGGCCGCCAATTTGAACCGGTTTGAACATGGACGGAATGGAAATGGAGGCACGGATGGCGTCGAAGAGGGGGCCCTTGCGGAAGATGACCTCTTCGCCCGTATATAGGTCTGTGGCTACTGCGGTGAAGGGGATGGGCAGGTCCTCGATGTTCACGTCCGGTACGCGTTTCTTGATGGCGCTGATCACTTTCTCGCCCTTCACCAGGTAGTTCTTGCTCACGGAAAAGTCCATGAGCGACACCACCTTCATGGGGTCCAGGCCAAAGAGCCATTCCTTGAAGGCCTGCAGGCCGCCGGCTGCGTAGATGCCGCCCACCAGCGAACCGGCGCTCACCCCGGCGATGGAGCTTATCTCATAACCGCGTGCGAGCAGTTCTTCGATGGCGCCTATGTAGGCGAATCCGCGCGGCCCGCCACTGGCCAGCGCAAGCGCAACCTTCTTATTCATAATAGTTTCGTCTTATCTTTTTGGGCGTCAGCACCAGGCTGCCGCTGAAGGGTATGCTGGTTTTTGAGCCTTGCATGCGGAAGTCGAAGGGCGTGTCTGCCACGGCCGTGATGCGGCCGCAGCGCAGCCAGGAGGTTTCCGTATGCAAGCCTGTTGCAGGACACTCCCAGCGGTGTTTGACCCCGCCGGGCCTGCGGCCGAAATAGCGAACCGTTCCATCCGTCGGGGTAAAGCGAACATCGGCCTGAACGGCTTCCAGCTTCAGGGCACCGTCCGGGTAGAAGGTGAGCCGCTGCTGGATGGCTCCTTTAATGTATATGTACACGCCGCCTCTGGGTCCCTTGCGGGCATAAACCTGCTGCGGCTTTTCCCGGCAGAAGGAGAGTGCGGTCTCCGGCGCCAGCAGAACCTTGCCTTTGACCACCCAGCTGCGCAGGGTGCCATCGACCTTGTCCAAGACCCACTCGCAGCGTTTGCCGCGGACCACAATCTTTGTATCGCCTTCTGTATAAATCAGTTTGCCTTTAATGACCCGCTTGTCCTGCGGGGTGGTGTCTTTGAGGAGGAACTGGTCCAGCGCCACTGTTTCCGTGCCGTTGCGCAGCGCAAAACAGAGCCGGTATTCGCCCTTTAGGCGCATGCGGGGCAGCTTGACGCGGAAGGTTTCGCTCTCCTGCGCCGGCGTTGTGAAGTGCAACTCCCGCCGACGGTACCAGAAGGGACGTTTCCCGTCGCGTTCCACCCAGTAGTGGAGGGTAAAAGTGCTTAAATCAATGAAATCGTGCCGGTTATGGAGGGTGCAGAGGCCTTTCTCCGGGTCCTCCAGCGTGATGGAAAGGTTCCGGTAGCTTTGTTTGAGAGGCAGCAGGAGGCTGTCGGCGCGGACTTGTTCCCAGGCCGGGAAATCCTTGCCGCTTACCTGGTAGAAGCCCAGTGCGTGGCACTGTTCCCGTGTCAGGGAAGTATCCTGCAGGGCATTGATGTTCGCGGCCCGCATGCGGGCAAACTCGCTCGCCGGGAGTTTGTCGCCTCCAAGCAGCCGGACGCCTTTGAAATGCGGTTCCCGCCCGTTGAAAAGGTTTTTTTCCTGTCTGTAAAAGCACACCGGATGCTGGCTTGTTTTCCCGTTTACCGTGAGCCGGAGGGTATAAACGGCTGGTGTTTCTGGCGTCCAGGGGCGTACGGAGCGGATGCTGTCCGTAAGGGTGCTCATCTGGCCGTGAAAGGAGAAGATGGCATCGGCAACAGCGACGCTGTCCGGGTCCAGGAGCTCGTAAAACACCTCCGTGGGCTGCGAAGCTGTCATGTGGATGCGGAACAGGCCGGTTCTCAGGTCCGGTGTCAAGGTGGACTGGGTCTGGAAGCTGAAAGCGCCCTCCTGCGCTGCGGCGATGAGTCCGCTGCAACACAGCCAGAAGGCAAATCCTATGCGGGCGGCCCGTCTCACTTGCGTTTTTTTCTGGGGACCTTGGGCGCTTCCGGGGCCGGGGTTTCCGGCAGGTTTTCCACCAGTTCGTAATCCAGCAGTTTCTGTTCCAGCGAGGTGCTTTTCACGCGGATGCGGAGCGGGTCTCCCAGGCGGATGGAACGGTGGCTGCGCCGTCCCACGGCCCGGTAATGCTCCTCATCGTAAATGAAAAAGTCGCTCTTGATGGTGCGGTAGGGAATCATGCCCTCAATTTTGGTGGGGTCTATCTCTACGTAGATGCCCCATTCGGTGACACCGGATACATGGCCGTCGAACTCCTGTCCCACCTTGTCCTGCATGAATTCCACCAGCTTGTACTTGATGCTCTCGCGTTCCGCCTCCGCAGCCACGTTTTCCCGCTCGGATGCATGCTTGCATTCCAGCGTGTAGAAGTCCTTGGAGGCACTTTCGCCACCGGACAGGTACTGGGCCAGCAGGCGGTGCACCATCATGTCCGGATAGCGGCGGATGGGGGAGGTGAAGTGCGTATAATAAGGGAACGCCAGGCCATAATGGCCGATGTTTTCCGTTGAATAGCAGGCCTTGGCCATGGAGCGCAGGGCCAGGATTTGGATGGCCCCCAACTCCGGTTTGTCCTTGGCGTCCTTCATGAGGCTGTTGAGGGTTTTGGCCACGTCTTTCCCGTTTTCGATGGGCCCCACCTTGTAACCGAAGTGGCCGGCAAAGTCCCTCAGGCCGCTCAGTTTTTCCATGTTGGGGAGGTCGTGGATACGATAGACAAAGGTTTTCTTGGCCTTGGCCACGTATTCCGCCACGCTGCGGTTCGCGAGCAGCATGAACTCCTCGATGAGCCAGTTGGCTTCCTTGGAGAACTTCTGGTGCACGGCCACGGGCTTGCCGCTTGCATCCACTTCCACCTTCATTTCCGGGCGGTCGAAGTTCACGGCGCCGGCCTTGAAGCGTTTGGTGCGGAGCTTGGCTGCAAGCTGATTCAAGGTGAGAATGGCCTCCTGGATATCTGCCGGCACGTTTTCCGGCTTGGCACCTTCGATGATGGCCTGGGCGCCTTCGTAGTCAAACCTGTAGTCGGAAATGATTTCCGTACGGCCGAACCAGGAACTCAGCACCTTGGCCTGCGGCGTCAGTTCAAAGACGGCGGAGAAGGTAAGTTTTTCCTCCCCGGGACGCAGGGAGCACAGTTTGTTGGACAGCTTTTCCGGCAGCATGGGCACGGTGCGGTCCACCAGGTACACGGACGTGCCGCGCGCTTCCGCCTCTTTGTCCACCTCCGTGCCGGGATGCACGTAGTAGGTGACATCGGCAATGTGGACGCCCACCTCGAAGTTGCCGTTGTCCAGCTTGCGGAAGCTAAGGGCATCGTCAAAGTCTTTGGCGTCTGTAGGGTCGATGGTGAAGGTGAGCACCTTGCGGAAGTCCTTGCGGCCTTTGCGGTCCTTGGGGGTAATGGTGTCCGGAATCTGGTCTGCGGCGTTTTCCACGTTCTTTTCGAAGCGGTAGGGGAGGCCGAACTCCGCCAGGATGGCATGCATCTCCGTCTCGTTCTCGCCGGGCATGCCCAGGATATCCACTACATGGCCGTGGGGACAGTGGGCGCCGCGCTCCCAGCCATCCACGATGGCCGCCACCTTCATGCCGCGCTTGGCGCCTTCGGGCACGGGAACCTCTATGTCATAGGGCATGGTCTTGGAGCTCATGAGCACCCAGCCCTGCTTCCCTGCGGTATGCAGGATGCCCACAAACGGGCGGTTGGAACGCGCCACAATGGCTACAATCTCGCCGCTGCGCCGCTTGGCATTGCCGGTTTTTTCCTGCGTCACGGCCACGCGCACGGTGTCCCCGTGCAGCGCCCCGCGGGTTTTGGAGGCCTTTACGTAAACGTCCTCCTCCTGCCCCTCAATGCGTACGAATACAAATCCTTCCCGCGACATCAGGACCTTTCCCTCGAACTCGGGGACCACCCTGGTCTTCTTCTTTCTGGAGCTGTGATTTCTGCTTCTGTTGTTGCTTTTTCTCATATTACTCGATAAATCGAGTACAAAGATACGCAAAATCCTGCAAACCTGCGGTATGACAGGGAGAGCCGCTACGCCCCGGTGGTCCAGATATAGACTTTGTCGCCGCGGCGGGGATGGACCGGCCCTTCGGGAACGGCAACGGAGCAGCGCACGCCCTGGGGACATACTTCCGCAGACGCCAGGTCCACGCGCAAATCCGCAGCCTCCACTTCCAGCGCGCCGGTTGTATTGCCGATGAACAGCAGTGTCTCCCCCCGGTGCAGCGGCGTGGCATCCACCTGCACTTCCACCACGCCGATCTTGGCGAACCAGTTGGTTACTTTCCCCACATAAACCTTGCGCCGGGTGGCCTGGGAGCCGTATTTTGCGCTCCACTCGCCCAGGCGGGCACCAAGATAATAACCGTCCCAGAAGCCCCGGTTGAAGACGGTAGCCAGGCGCTCCTTCAGCCGTGCGCCCAGCTCCGGCGTAAAGGTGCCATCGGCCACGGCATCCGCCGCCTCCCTATAGCATTGGGCGGTGATTTTTACGTAATCCGCACTGCGGGCGCGGCCCTCAATCTTGAACACCTTCACGCCCGCCTCCACGAACTTGTCCACAAATTCAATGGTGCACAGATCCTTGGGCGACATCATGTATTTGTTGTCGATATGAATCTGGTTCCCGGTCTCGTAGTCGGTGACCAGGTAACCCCGGCGGCAAACCTGCATGCAGGCACCCCGGTTGGCGCTTTCGCCATACGCGGCCAGCGACAGGTAGCACTTGCCGGAAACGGCCATGCAGAACGCCCCGTGGGCGAACATCTCAATGCGCACCAGTTTCCCGGACGGGCCGGTAATGTGCTCGCTCACAATGGTTTCATGGATGACCTTCACCTGCTCCAGGTTCAGTTCACGCGCCAGCACAACTACATCGGCAAACTGGGCATAAAAACGAAGCGCCTCTACGTTGGAAATGCTCAGCTGCGTGGAAATGTGCACTTCCATGCCGATACGCCGGCAATACAGGATGGCCGCCATGTCCGAGGCGATGACGGCGTCCACGCCTGCGGCCTTGGCTGCATCCAGCGTGTCATAGGCCGCCTGCAGGTCTTCGCCGTACAGGGTGATATTCAGCGTCATATAGGCCTTGATGCCGCTTTCCCGGCAGATGCGCATGATTTCCGGCAGGTCCTCGCGGGTGAAATTGCCCGCCGAATGCGAGCGCATGTTCAGATGGCCGATGCCGAAATATACAGAGTCGGCACCTCCCTGGATGGCGGCGTGCAGGCAGTCGAAACCGCCTGCCGGAGCCATAATTTCCAATTCTTTTTTCTGCATAACGCGCAAAGGTACGCATTAAATTGCTATCTTTGCGTCCGCTAACCGCAAAACTTTGATGAGAAAAATTTTCTTCCTTATAGCAGGCATGCTGGGAACATGCTTCCTGGCATCGGCCCAGGTGGACTATGCCGCCATTGAGACGCGCGGCGCCTTTGTCGTGAATGAAGCAAAACCGGGCTTAAACGCAGACTTTCTGAATATTCAGGTCAAAGGGCACATCGGGCCGTCCCTGCGTTTTCGCTTTCGCCAACGGTTGACCAAACCCATCTATGATGCCAAAAACCCGCTCAACGGTACGGATATCCTGTCTCTTACCTGGGACATTTCGCCCAAATGGAGCATCGCCGGGGGAAAATTGCCCATCCACATTGGCGGTTACGAGTGGGACGAGGCGCCTATCGACGTGTTTTTTTACAGCGGTTTCTGCGATAATATCCAGCATGTGTACGGCTTGGGCGGGGAAGTGTTCTTTCGTCCCAAGGAAGGACAGGAACTGCTGCTCCAGGTAGGACATTCTCCTTTGCACGGAGGTAATCTTTCGCGCCTGGACGTGGGCCTGGGCTGGATTGGCAGCTTTTTCCCCTGGTGGAAAACCAAGTGGAGCATCAACTGGATAGACGACTATTACCACCACATGATGGGCTATGTAGCCCTGGGCAACCGTTTTGAGATGGGGCAGGTGGTGTCCCTGGAACTGGACCTGATGTACCGCCGCTGCCTTACGCAGAAAAAAGCCCAGTTCGACGGAAGTACCGTCGCAAAACTGAATTTCCAGCTTGGCGACAAATGGAACCTCTTCCTCAAGGGGGCCTATGACGAGAACGACCTGAATGAGGACGAGGACGGCATTGCCTATGACATGACCATCCCTCCCGGCTCCAACTATTGGGTTGCCGGCGGCGGCATGGAATTCTTTCCGTTGGGGAACAAGGACCTTCGCATCCATGCCGCGGCGTGGACGGAGAGCGCCAGCAAGAAAGTCAGTGCCAGCATAGGCCTTACCTACTTCTTCGACTTTGTCAAAATCATCAACCGCTACCACAAATAGCCTATGAAGCAGTCCCGCATACGCCGTTCCACCATAGAGGCGCTTGTTTTTCTGACGCTCCTGATCAGCGTTTTCTCCCTGCTGGGGACGCGCATGGGAGGCGGCAATATGCTCAAAACCATCATGAATACGGCGCACGACCTGCTGCTGAACACCGTATTCTACCTCATGGGCATCACCGTGCTTACGGGAGCCTTGTCCAAACTGATGTCGGAGTTTGGCGTGGTAACGCTGCTGGAGCGTTTCCTGCGGCCGCTCATGAAGCCGCTCTATAACCTGCCGGGCGTGGCGGCGCTGGGAGCCGTGATGACGTTCCTGTCGGACAACCCGGCCATCATCGCCCTGTCCAAGGACAAAACCTTCAGTGCCTATTTCAAAAAGTACCAGCTCATTTCCCTGACCAACTTTGGAACGGCTTTCGGGATGGGTTTCGTGGTCATCATCACCATGATAGGCTATGGGCAGCTCACGGGCGCCCTGGTGGGCCTTTTTGGCGCCTTCTGCGGCTCGGTCATCTCCACCCGCCTCATGCAGCGCAGTTGCCTGAAAACCTATCCGGAACTGGACAGCCCGGTGCAGGAACAGGTGGCCGAGGATATTGAGGACAGGCACGTGGAAGAAACCAAACAGGACGGCATCTTCATGCGTTTCCTGAACGCCATCCTGGACGGGGGCAAAAACGGTGTGGAACTTGGGCTCCAGATTATTCCCGGGGTGCTTATCATTACCACGGCGGTCATCATGATTACCTTTGGCGCCGGCCCTTCCGGGGTGTACGACGGCTCATCGTCACAGGGCGTTCCCATCCTGCCCTGGCTGGCGGAAAAGATTCACTGGGTGTTTGAATGGCTGTTCGGCTTTGAACATATGGAGCTCATCGCCTTTCCCATGACGGCGCTCGGCGCAGTGGGCGCTTCCCTGGGCCTGCTGCCCACTTTCAATGCCGCCGGTATCCTGGACGGGAATGCCATTGCCGTGTTCACGGCCATAGGCATGTGCTGGAGCGGCTTCCTGTCCACGCACACCGCCATGCTGGATTCCCTGGGCTACCGTAAAGTCATCTCAAAGGCCATCGGCGCGCACGCTGTCGCCGGCCTCTACGCAGGCATCATCGCCCACTTTGTGTTCCTGCTTATCTCGCTCCTGTAGGGAGGAGATACGCTCTCGGTATGACAGGAAGGGCACGCCCTACCAGCTGATGGCGGGCTGCTTCAGGGCCTGGTGGAGCTGCTCGTCGTAACGAAGGCGCACCTGGATGCCGGCCTCCTGGAAGTAGTAGCGCACGGCGATTTCCTCTTCGATGAACGGTACAATCTCGTCCTTCTTCAGGCGCAGGAAGGTTTCCTTGTCCATCTCCAAGGACTTTTGCAGGGCGCTGAGTTCGCCGGAGAGCGCCTCCGTGAGGCCGTCTTCCTCCAGGGACTTCTTCATCTCGTCAAACAGGGCCCGGGCCGACGAGCGGAAGTCGAACTCCTTGTCTTTGGCAAAGGCGATAAACTGCTCATAATCGGAAAAGTGGAAGTTCTCCAGCGCGGGAATGCTTTCATGCGCCCGTACATAGTCCAAGGCATACTGCTCCAGGATACCGCTGTACACCAGCGAATAGGTGAGGCGGGAATATCGGTGCGCCTTCACGGTGAAGTCCGGCGTGATGCCGCCGCCGTCCCGCACGGTGCGTCCGTGGGCGGTGGTGAAGGCGTGCGTAAGCGAGTCCGGAATGTGGCCCACGGAGCCGTCGGCGTTGCGGTGCGAGTAGTCAATGGCCTGCACACATCGGCCCGATGGCGTATAATATTTGGCGGTGGTGAGCTTGAGCTGGCCGTCGTAGGGCAGGGGACGGATGCTCTGCACCAGGCCTTTTCCATACGTGCGCGTACCAATAATGGTTGCGCGGTCGTAGTCCTGCAGGGCGCCGGATACAATTTCCGATGCCGATGCCGAGGCGTTATCGACCAGAACCACAATGGGAATTTCCGTGTCCAGGGGGTCCGTGGTGGTCTTGTACACCTGTTCCTGGGACGATTTGCCCTTGGCGCTTACCACCACCGAGCCTTTGGGAATGAACAGCGACACAATGTTCACGGCCTCCCCGAGGATGCCGCCGCCGTTGCCGCGAAGGTCCAGTACCAGACGCTGCATCCCTTGGGTTTTCAGTTTTTTATAGGCGTCGCGGATGTCCTGGCTCACGCCTTCCGTGAACTTGCTCAGGTAAATGTAGCCATCGGCCTCGTTGAGCATGCCGGCATATTCCATGGACGGCAGGACAATGCGTTTGCGCACCACCGGAACCTCCAGCACGTCGCCGGCCTTCCAGCTTGCGCCGGCGCGTAACTTCTTGACAGTGAGCACCACCGTGGTGCCCGGTTTGCCGCGCATCTTCTCGCTGCTCTCGGCACTGGTAAGGCCATGGGTGGAGATGCCGTCAATGGCAAGTACCTCGTCGCCGCAGCGGAGCCCTGCCAGGGCGGCGGGGGAGCCTTCGTACGGCTCGTTGATGAGTACGTTTCCCTGTACGTCCGGCTTGTAAATGATGGCTCCCACGCCACCGTAGGCACTGTTCAGCATCATCTGGAAGTCCTCCTGCTCCTCTTCCGGGATATAAACGGTATAGGGATCCAACGCTTCCAGCATGGCGTCGATGCCCGCGCGCTCGATACGGCCCACCTGCAGCGAGTCCACGTAGGAACGGTTCAATTCCTTGAGTATGGCGTTGTTCACTTCTACCCATTTCCCCAGGGTGAAGTCCTTGGATTGTGCAAAGGCGCTTGCACAAAAGGCCGCGATGGCGGCGACAGACAGTACGATTCGTTTCATGACAGCGCAAAGTTAACAAAAAATGTGCTAACTTTGCGGCGGTTAATTAGTATGTAGTATGAAGATTGTATTTGCAACGGGCAATCCTGGTAAACTGCAGGAAGCAGCCGCCATTCTGGGCGAGGGGTTTGAGCTCGTTACCCCCGCAGAAGTAGGAATTACGGAAGAAATCCCGGAAACGGGAACTACCTTACGCGCCAACTCCCAACAAAAGGCAGACTATATTTATAAAAAGACCGGTCTGGACTGTTTTGCGGACGATTCCGGTTTGGAGGTCGATATCCTGGGCGGTGCCCCGGGTGTGGAAACGGCCCGCTACGCCGGTCCTTCGCGGGATGCCGATGCCAATATGGATAAGCTCCTGAGCGAAATGGCCCGCCGTGAGAAAGAGGCCGCCATGGCCCGCACCAACGGCATCTCTACGGCCAAGGCGGGGCGCACGGCCCGCTTCCGCACGTCTGTAACGCTAATTATAGGCGGCGTGCACCATTTCTTCGACGGGATCATGGAGGGCCGTATCGCCACTCAGAAGCATGGAAACGGTGGTTTTGGCTATGATCCCATCTTTATTCCGGAGGGTTATACCCAAACCAATGCGGAGCTGGGAGAAAAGGTGAAAAACACCATCTCACACCGCGGCAAGGCCCTTCGTGCCATGGCGGAATACCTTCGTGAACAGCATTGAGCTCATAGTCCTGGCCACCACCAAGGTGGGGGAGAACGCGGTAGTGGTGCACACCCTCTCGCGGGAATACGGCCGGCGCGGGTTTATGGTGCGGCCCGGGAAGAAACAGGCCATGGCCCTCTTCCTGCCGCTGAATATCCTGGAGGCCGATGTGGTGGAGAACCCCAAATCCACCCTCTGGAGCCTCAGGAACATCCTGCTCAAGGACGGTCTGTCCGGCATCCGGGGCAACCTGCACAAGAATACCATGACGCTTTTTTTGTCGGAGGTGCTGTTCCGCACCGTCCGGGAGGGCGTTTTTGAGGAAGGCCTGTACGAGTGGTGCATCGGCTCCATCCTTACGCTCAATGCGTTGGAGGCCGATTTTTCCAATTTTCACATCCGTTTCCTGCTGGAACTGGCGGGGGCGCTGGGGTTCAGGCCCACGTTTGACGATGTGGCCCCGTTCGCCAAGGAGCACCTGCAGGAGCTCAAACCTTTTTTGCAGGCCAGTTTTACGGAATCGATGCTTGTCCCGTTGACTGGTTCCGCGCGGAATGCGCTCTGCGACAGTTTGTTGCAGTATTTGTCGTATCATACGGAATCGGCCATCCAGGTGCGGTCGCTGGCGGTGTTACGGGAACTTTACCGCTGACGCGCTTTGTTTTTCGCGTAAAATTCGCTAACTTGCCGCCATGAAGAAAATTGCACTCCTGGCGGCCCTGTTCGCCGTTTTTGCCTGTAATCCTACAGCCAATACTCCGGACCCTACTCCGGCCCCTACGCCCGTAGACCCTGCACCGGTGGATCCTACCCCGGAAGGTTCCACCATCGAAGTTCCCGCCTTTGCCAAGGGCGCGGACATTGGCTGGGCTTCTGAAATGGAGGCCGGCGGGCGTAAATTCGTCAAGAAGGACGGCACTTCCGCTGCGCTGCTGGACGTGCTCAAGGATTGCGGCGTCAATGCCATCCGCCTGCGCGTGTGGGTGAACCCGTACAAGGGCTGGAGCGGCAAGGAGGATGTGGTAGCCGTGGGCAAAAAAGTGACGGCGGCGGGCCTTCCGCTCATGGTGGACTTCCATTACAGTGACTTCTTTGCAGACCCTTCCCGCCAGAAGATTCCTGCGGCCTGGGAGGCGGACAAAGCGGATATGACCAAAATGTGCCAGCACGTGACGGACCACACTACGGAGGTGCTCAAGGCCCTGAAGGATGCGGGTGTATCCGTGAATTGGATTCAGATTGGCAACGAGACCCGCGTGGGCATGTTGTTCCCTATCGGCCAGGTTAACTATAATAATAAAGGCAGCGAACTGGCCGGTTTTGTGAAACTGTATATGGCCGGTTACAATGCAGCCAAGGCCCTTTTCCCGGAGGCGAAGGTAATGCCGCACCTGAACAATGCATTTGATGTGTCCCATGCCAGCTGGTTCTTTTCCAGTTTAAAGGACCAGGGTGGCAAGTTTGACATGGTGGCCCTGTCTCACTATCCGCAGGAAGCATGGGACGGAAAAACGCAGCTGGATGCAGCCACGGCCAATTCACGTGCCATTGCTGCTATCCGCACCCTGTCCGGTTCCCTGAAAGTTCCGGTGATGGTGGCGGAGGTGGGGGTTAAAACCCCTTCCGGAGAGGCTGCGGCCAGGCAGGTACTGAAGTCCTTTGTGGACGAGGCAAAGAAGCTTGACGGCTGTGCCGGTGTGTTCTACTGGGAGCCGGAGGTGGATGGCTCCTGGCGTCCGGAAGTATATACCAAACCCACTGAACTTACCCGGCTCACGGGTACTTCCCAGTCCGGATGGTGGAATGCCTATGGAATGGGCGCGTTCACCACGGGTGGCAAGCCTACATCTGTCATGGATGTTTTTGCAGACTAAGTATATGAAACGATTCTTTACTCTTATGGCCGCGCTCCTGGTAGGAGTTGCGGCTTTTGCACAGCAGGAGGAGGACCCGGACGTGGTGTACGGGAAGGACCTGCTTGCTCCGGGAACGGTAGCCCCGGACTTTACCTTAAAGGATATAGACGGCCGTTCGGTTTCCCTGTCCGATTTCCGCGGCAAGCAGGTGGTGCTGCATTTCTGGGCCTCCTGGTGCCCGGACTGCCGTGAGGAGATGCCTGAGATTAAGGCAGCTCAAGCCGCTGCGGACCCCGCCAAGGTGGTGTTTGTCTCGGTCTCTTTCGACCGGAAGTGGGAGGCGTTTGCTTCCTACGTGCGGGAGAACGCCCTGGGCGGCGTGCAGCTCTTCGACGCCGGCGG
This sequence comes from Bacteroidales bacterium UBA3764, assembly GCA_002371115.1. Classification (GTDB taxonomy): domain Bacteria; phylum Bacteroidota; class Bacteroidia; order Bacteroidales; family UBA932; genus Cryptobacteroides. The sequence goes on along the minus strand of DFFY01000095.1, from coordinate 2,831 downwards.
CAAGAAGAAGTCCGCCGTGGGTTCCGCCTACCACGTCCAGTGGATTCCCGCCACCTATCTCATCGGCCCGGACGGCCGCGTCCAGTTCGCCACCGTGGTCTTCTCCAAGATTCCCGCCCAGCTCAAATAACCCTGGTTGGGGCTGGTTGGTAAGTGATTGATTTATAATGTTTTGCTATAAATCCTCGGCTCCTTTTGCGCCGAGGATTTTCTGTATCTTGTTGATTGTCAGGATGTTATTGACCAAAAGGGAACGGCACCCCTCCCCAAGGGTGCCGTTCAGGTATATAAAACGAACTTAACAAATGGATCCGAATTGCTCGGAGTCCAAGGGCAAAGTTACAATTTTTTATTCTAAAAACAAATTTTTCTTACAATTCCCCATAAATAAAAATATTTATTTACAAAAGTGTAAGTTTAACCGCCTAAAGTTCAGTTGTTTACAGCAGGGCGGCCAGCGCATCATAATAACGCTTGGAAACCGGAATCTGTTTCACTTCCACCCTGTCCAACTGCGCCAGGGCATATCCGACTGCGTCCTTACGGAGGAGCTCAACGTGCACCGGATTCAGGAAGAAAGACCGGTGGCAGCGAATGAGCCCATGCCGGGCGACGGCTTCTTCCAAGGCACGCATGGAAGAACGGAGTGTATATTCTTTTACGCGGTTGTTGTCCAGGTAAATGATGTGGACGTAATTTTCTTCCGCCTCCAGATAGAGGATGGCTTCTGAACTGAGCACGATTTTGAGCCGCTTTTGTTCATCGTAGAAGCGGATGAGCGTGCGCTCGTCTATCATGGGAGCCAGGCGGGCACGTTTGCCCAGCACATGCAGCTGCACGGCCATGGTGAGGATGGCGAGCGGGAAGACCAGAATGGCGGCGGTGTACAGGACACAGAGGCTCATGGCGCTAAAATACGTGTGGGTGCTGGCCCAGCCTATCCCCATGGGAATGGACATGAAGAGTCCCATGACAACCACCTCTCCGGTGCACCATAGTACATAGAGTGACCAGTTGAGGTCCAGTGTACGGCGCAGAAGAAAGAGCAGCCCGCGCGAGAGGGTCATCACTCCAAATACAATGAGCGTGCAAATAATCAGGTTCAGTGTGAACCGTCCCTGGTTTGCTGCAAGGAATGTGGAGATGTCGAAGGGATTGTAGGCGAGTACGAACAAAAAGTAAAAGAGGGGAACTACCGTGACAAACATCACGGCGGAAGGTATCTTGTAAAAGGTCCGTTCAATGGCTTTCATCGGTCACTAATTTGCTGTGACAAAGATACGAATAAATTTTATTTCGTCCCTAAATTGTCATTTTTATCCCTAAATGCGGTTTTTTGTCACAAAACGCTCGTCCCTGTAACTTTTATTTTCTCCAGCCCTGTACATGTGGTAAATTTGCCTCCACGAACCTGTAAGGCAGCGCAAGATGAAAACCGTTATTCCCATCTTTTTCACTGCGAACGACGCTCAGTCGCCGTTCGTGGCCACTGCGCTCTGTTCCATCAAAGAAAATGCTTCTCCGGACTATACCTATCAGGTGCATATCCTTTTTGACGACATTTCTGAGGACAAGCGAAATCGGATTCTTGCCCTTGCAGAGGCTGGTTTTTGCATTGAATTTAATCCACTTGCAGCATGCTTGCCCCTTTTACCCGTCGTGCAAACCCTCCAACAGTCCAATCCCGGCGCCTACGCTACCCTTACCAACAATCTCTGCTTCTTCATTCCTGATTTGTTCCCACAGTACGACAAGGCTGTCTGTTTGGACACCGATTTGGTAGTAACAGGAGATATTTCCTGTCTTTACCGGGAGTATTTGGGCACAAAACTCGTAGGTGCCGTGGTGGACTCGAGCATTCAGAAGGTCTCTCCGGTATTGCGTTATATTGACACTTATATTGGTGTTGACCACCAAAATTATGTCAATTCTGGCGTCCTGCTTCTCAATTGTGTGCAGTATCGTTCGCAGCATTTCGCCGCACGTTTCATGGATTTGTGGGCAAAGACCCATTTGGATACGGTGGTCCCTTGTCAGGATTGGCTCAATGCGCTCTGTCGGCAGGAAATCCATTATTTGGACCCGGAATGGAACGCCATGCCCTCGGATTGTATTCAGCACATGGATGACCCTAAAATCGTGCACTTTTGCTGGGTTTCCAAACCATGGCAAAATGAATGTGTCCCTTATGACAGTCTTTTCTGGAGATATGCAGCCGCTTCAGGATTTGATAAGGAGATACGTTCGTATCGGCAGTCATACCTGCAAAACCCGACTGCCATTAAAAACACTCATGACGCGATTACTAACCTAATTCGTAAGGCTGCACGGCTTACAGTGGCTCCGGAGTCTTTCCGGAGCCTGTCGGCCGTCTGACGCAACCTCTTTTTGGGGGGGGACTATATATAGTTCAATAATCTTTTCTTTCGGTTTTGCCAAAATAATTGTATATTTGCATGATTACGCGCAAATGTACTTTAAACTAATATATTATTTATGGCAGAAATTAAGAAAAGAGTCTATCGCTTTGGCGGAAAGCACGCCGAGGGCGATGGCAAGATGAGAGAGCTGCTGGGTGGCAAAGGCGCCAACCTGGCAGAGATGAACCTTCTGGGCATGCCCGTTCCCGCAGGTTTCACCATCACCACCGAATGCTGCACCGAGTACTATCGGCTGGGTGGCGGTTACACTCCGGAATTGAAAGCGGATGTGGCTGCAGCACTGGAAGCTACGGAAAAGATCATGGGCAAGAAATTCGGTGATGAAAACGACCCGCTTCTTGTCAGCTGCCGCTCCGGCGCTCGTTCTTCCATGCCGGGCATGATGGACAC
>DFFY01000015.1:10355-23644 GCA_002371115.1 Bacteroidales bacterium UBA3764 | reverse complement strand
TTTCTTCGTTGATGGTAATGTCCAGGAACTCCATGGTGGAACTTTCCATCTTGTAAACCAGGTCGCTCACCTTGGAAGTGAGCCAGTTGTAGCCGAAGTAGGCGATGATGCCCACGATAAGGCCGCCCACGGTGGTGAGCATGGCCGTGTAGATACCGCCGCTGAGGAGGGTGATGTCAATGTTGTTTCCGGCCTTGGACATGTTGAAGAAGGCCTGGACCATACCCATCACGGTGCCCAGGAAACCAATCATGGGAGCGCCGCCGGCGATGGTGGCGAGCAGCGGAAGCCCTTTCTCAAGGCGGGCCACTTCCACATTGCCGATATTTTCGATGGCGCTCTGGATGTCTGCAGCAGAACGTCCCTGGCGCTTGATGCCGGTCTCTACCATGCGGGCCACCGGGTTGTCGTATTTCTGGCACAGGGTAATGGCGCTCTTGGTTTTGCCGTCGCTCATGTAGTCACGGATGTCCTGCATGAAGTGCGGGTCAATTTTTGAGGCAGTGTTGATCACCCACCATTTGCGGCCAATCAGGTAAATGGCCAGGATGCTGAGAGCAAGAAGCACCCACATCAGGGGGCCACCCATGGTAAACATGGACCAGAGGCTTTCGTTCATTACGGTAGGCTGTACGGGAACCACCGTTTCGGGGGCCTGTGCAATGCTGTCTGCGGCGGCTTCCAGCACGTCTGCTTGGAGGAGAGGGAATAACATACTATACTAAAATTAACTAATTATCACTTCAACTTGCAAATATACTAAAAAAGCCGTTCACAGGCAAGTACGGCTTAACGAAGAAAATGATTATCTTTGCACCCATGAAAGTAGGGTTATTTATAGACACCTGGTATCCTATGGTGGACGGTGTCATAAAAGTTGTGGATAATTATGCCCGCCGGCTGGTAAAATATTGTGACGTGGTTGTCTTTTGTCCTGATACGGGCAATGTGGGCAGGGATTTCCCCTATGAGGTGGAGCAGTGTTCCAGTCTCCCGTTCATCGCCAACGACTATTCTATCCCGCTGTCGGCGATGGATCCTGTTTTTGACGCCAGGCTCATCCGGAGCGGTATCGACCTGGTGCACATCCATTCGCCTTTTACCGTGGGGATGGCCGGTTTGGCGTTTGCCAAGCTGCATCAGCTGCCGGTGGTGGCCACGCTACACAGCCAGTATCGGCAGGATTTTGAACAGAATCTCCATTTAAAACTGAGCACGGTCATCGCCATGGACGGCATCATGCGGGTGTTCAATGCCTGTGACGAGTGCTGGGCCGTGAACGGCGGCATCAAGGACCTGTATCAGCAGGAATACGGCCTCACGGCGCCTTGCAAGGTGCGGCTCAACGCCACAGACCATGTACCGGTGGCGGACCCTGCCGCCGCGGCTCGCGAGGTCAATGAAAAGTACGGGATTCCTGCCGATGCCACCGTCTTCCTTTTTGTTGGGCGCATCAATTTTATCAAGAACATAGACTTCACCGTCCGTGCGCTGGCCCGTGCCAAGGAACTGGGATTGCGGAATTTCCGCATGCTTTTTGCCGGCAGGGGACAGGACGAGGAAAAACTTGCCGCCCTGGTGCAGGAACTGGGTCTCACGGAAGAAGTGGTGATGTGCGGCCTCACGGACAAGCCCATGCTGGAAAAGCTGTACTCCCGCGCCTCGCTCTTCCTGTTCCCGTCCCTGTACGACGCCAATTCGCTGGTGCAGATTGAAGCCGCCTGCCAGGGAACGCCCGCTGTCTTCCTGGAGGGCGCCCGCACCGCCGCCACCATTACCCCCGGGGTCAACGGTTATGTTTCACCGGCCTCCGAGGACGCCTATGCGCGCACCATCCTGGCTATTCTTGCCGACAAAGACGGCTATGCGCGTGTCAGTGCCGCCGCCCGGGAGGACCTTTATCTTTCCTGGGACGATGTGGTCCGCGACGTGTACGCCGACTATCTCCGGCTTGCGCATAGGGAAGCGTGGAGGTAAGTGGTTGATACAGCGCTTGAAACAGAAAGAGCCTTGTCCCGTTTGGAATAAGGCTCTTTCTGTAAATATTTGTTACAAAGCATATTGGCTCCACGGCTAATTCAGGAGCCCTTCCGACTTCAGGTCGCGGATAAGGACATTGTACTTGATGGGAATCAGGTAAACGCCACTGTACTCGGCCCCTTGCTGGGTAATGCTTCCCAGCAGTTCCAGCAGGGTTTGTTTGCCGCCCGCATCCATTTTCAGGTAGGCGTGCATTCGTTTCTTGAAGAAGTTCACCGCATAGTCTTTGGTGCGGAGTTCTTCGCGGGGTTTGTTCATCAGTTTCCGGTCGTTGTTCAGCCCTTCCACACCCGTATATAGGAGGCGGTCAAAGAGGGTTTCCTTTGCGCTCTGGAGCACATCGCCTTTCTTGGCGGCAATTCCCTCTACGGCAAACAGGGCGGTTTTCCCGTCAAACTCAAGTAATTCAACGGTTCCGCTGTGATTCACCTGGGCAAATGCCGTTGCCCCGAAGAACAGGGCAACGGCCGCCAAGGCTGTGCATATAGGCGTTCTCATTACAGGCTCTTCAGTACGCTGTTAATGCCTCCGAGCACGTCTTTGGGAGGACGGGAAGTAACCTGTACGGGAATCTCGTTGTCCAGGCAGTCCTGCAGCTCTTTCCCGCCCTTGGTTACTTTGCATAGGCTCAGGGAACCGGTCTTGACTTCTTCCACCTTCATTTCGCCAATCTTCTCCGTGATTTTTTCTCCTGCGACGTCCATGATTTTGAAAATCTCGAAGATATTGCCTTTGGCCACACCGTCATTGGCGCCTGCACCCAGATAGACGGAAACGATGCCCTTCTTGGGATGTGTCTCGTTGATGGCTTTGATTTCTCCGGTTACGCGGAAAACATTGTTTACCATGGATACGATTTCGTTGTCCACCAGACCGAAGGATTCCGTAATGGCGGCGTTACGGTCCTGGGTGGAATTGCCATAGTTGTAGTCCCGGTTGGAGTACACCGTGCTGCCGTCGGCAATGCTGTACAGCTGGTAGGCGTACTGCGTCTTTGCCTTGTACAGGGTTTTGTTGTTTACATAATCGGATTCCACGTTGATGCTTTCCAGCTGGGCCTCCAGCAGGTATTCGGCACCGGTGCTCTTCAATTGTACAAGGGCTTCTGCGGTGTTGGCGGAAAGGCCGCTGACGGACTGGCCGTCAATGACGTCAATGCGGCCGGTGGAGGTAAGGCCCTGCAGGATGCTGCTTTTGAGCATCATGACCCATTGTTGTGATTCGCTGCCGCTCACATTGCCCAAAACTACGCTGTGTTTCTGGGCAAAAACAGGAGTCAGGCACAGCATAAATGCCAAAATGATTGTGATTTTTTTCATAATATTAATAAGGTTTAAAGTTCATCCTGAGCCAGACGGAATCCCGTGAGACCATTGCTTTCGTCCGGGCGCAGGAAGCCGCGGAACCAGGTGGTGGAAGGCCAGCTGTTCACTTTATAAGGGCCGCCTCGCACCACTTTATCGTAGCCGCTTTCCGGCGTGGTTTCACCGTAGGTGCCATACCAGTCCTGGCACCATTCCGCAACGCCGCCCAGCATGGCGTCCAGGTCAAGCGCATTGCTTTTCTGGGCAGCCATTTCCCATTCGGCTTCGGTGGGAAGACGGAATTGCGTGCCGCCCAACTGGTTGAGTTTGGCAATAAACTCCTGGACATCGTACCAGGTCACGTTGTCCACCGGCCGGTTGTCTCCGGGCTGCAGGGAAGGGTTGCTGCCCATGACGGCCTTCCAGAGCGCCTGGTTCACTTCCGCCTTGCCAATCCGGTAGGGACGGAGCGCCGTTTCATGAAGAGGAGCCATCAGGGGGCTGTTTTTGTCGCCCATGGTGCAGCGGCCTCCGGGAACGTTCACCATCTCATAGGAGATGCCTTCCAGGGAGAAACTGCCGGCCGCTTTCAGGTCTATGCGGAGCGTCCCTTTGCGGCGGAGTTCAATGGTGAATTCCCTGCGCTCCGTGTTGTAACCGTCGGCGCGAATCTCGGCGATATGGCTGCCTTCCGGTCCCTCATATTCGAACGGTAGTACGCTGGAAAGTTTTTCTCCGTCAATATAGACATCGGCATTGCGGACGTCGCTCTCGATGCGCATTTTTCCGGTGGGGCCGGTGTAGGCTACCTGCGGACGTTCAATCTGGAGGATATACGTGCTTTTCTTCTGCAGCGGTTCCGGGAACTCATAGCGCAGGGGCAGGTAGCGCTTGGTTTTTACCGTGAGCCACCAGGACTTGTCCACCATGTACAGCCACCATTCCCCGTCCTTGAATTCCTGTTTGACGATAGAGCCTTCGAAGCTGACGTCGGTCATTACCAGCCCCACCTTCAGGAGGGCGCAGGGATTCCCGTTCAGGTCCTTTACTTCATACCGGACGGCACTGATGTCGGAAGGGTCCTGCCGAAAATCCTTCACCGTCAGCTCCTGCGCCAGGGCAGTTCCTCCTATGCAGAGGGCGAAAAACAATAGGGTAAGCCGTCTCATCATCAGATTTTGAAGCTATCCAGGGTAAAGATGTCGTTCTGCGATGTTTCCATGGGCTGCCAGGTACGGACATCAATCTTGGGCTGGTCCGGCTGGGTGAAGTCCCATACCAGGAACAGGATGCCTTCGTCGCTGTACGTGCTGGAATTCCAGTGCTGGATAAGGGTTACGCCGTAAAAATTGGGGTTGGCACCGTGGCGCATCACCTTAATGTCGTCAAACTTGACATTGATGTATCCCTGGCGGGCGAACACGCGTTTGAGATTTTGCAGATACTGCTCCTTGCTCTGTTTGGAGTACTGGATTTCCGGGCGCATGCCCACGCCGCTTTCGTTGGGGATGCGGCGGATGACCTTACCCGTAATGATGAGGGCGTCTTCGCTGAATACGGCATCCATGAAGGCCAGGTCTTTCTGGTTATAGGCATTGCGGAACTGCTCCACATAGTGCAGGATTTGCATGCGGCGGTCCAGGTCGTCCAGTTCTACGCCTTCCCGCATGATGCGCATGTATTGGTTTACGCCCAGGGTAAGGTTGAAGTCCACAATGCGGCCGCGGGTGTCCAAATCAATGCAAATCTCCTGGACTTTGGCATCCGTATAGGTGTTGTCCAGCGGTTTCATCTCAATTTCGATGTTGCGCACCTGATATCCGCGGACGCTGCCGCCATTCTTCAAGGTAAGGCAGCTGGTGACGATTTCATCGTCCATGGTGCGGAAATGCACGTTTTCCCAAAGCATGGCAATGCTGTGGGAGGCCATGTCGTCAATGTCCAGACCGGAGAAGTTGACTGCCTGGGAAGTGCTTTCTGCCGAATTGAGGGCTGTGAGCAGACGGGAGACCTGGTTCTCCATCCGGGTTTTGAGGGCGCCGTCGGAGATGCCGTCCACAAGTTCAAAATCCACTTTATCCTGTGCCCCGGCCAGCTGGAAGCAGGCTATCAGGGCCATTGTCAGTGTCAGTAATTTTTTCATCGTCTTCTATCTTTATTTTGCGAATGTAAACCAAATGATTTCAGAATCGGCGGGAAGAGCGCCCGGAACCGTGGTCAGGGAACGGAAGTCTGTGCGGGAGCTGCTGCCGGGACCCAACACGGTTGCAACTTTTCCATTCTGTCCCACAAGCATGAAGCTTTCCGCCGGATTCTTGCAAGAGGCGAGCGGGCCGGTTTTCTTGATTTTGTACTCGGCTTTCATCCGGCTCAGCAGGGCTTTGGCGGCAGAGAAGGATTCTGCGCCCAGCAGCTGGTCCACAACGTTCTGCTGCCAGGCAACCGCCAGTTTAAGCCCTTCCTGGGCAGGCGCAGCCTCCGGAACTTTTTCTTCCTGGGCGGGCAGGCTTACCTTTTCCACGTTTCCCGGTGCAAGGGGTTCCTGCGGCTTCCCGGTGGAGTCTCCGGCCAGCAGCGTGACGTTATCGGCCGTCTGGATGTCCGATTTCTTGACGTACAGGAATACTTTTACCATGTCTCCCCGGCGCAGTTGGACGGAATCCCGTGCGGAGTTGATGTTCCGGATGAGGATGTCCTTGTCTTCGAACGCTTTTTTGCCGCCGGCGTATTCCTTGATTTGAATCAGGAGCAGGTCGTTGGCAACCTCGAAGGCTTCACCGGCGGTGGGCATGGTGGCCTCCGCATACAAGTATTGGGAACTTCTTTTGATGGAGTTGATTTTCTTGGTGCCCTGGCTCCAGGCCATGGTGGCGACCATCAGAAGAGCCAAAAGGCAGGTGAGGATTCGTTTCATATTATTGTCTGGTTTCTTCAAACAGGTATTTCAGGGAGTGAGTGGGCACAAAGGGCGTCAGTCGGGCCTGGATGCAGCCTTCCTTTGCGGCCAGGACCGTGTAAGGGACCTGTAGGCGCAGTACGTGGTTGAATCCGGCCGCCTCATTGCGCAGAATGAGTTCCCCTTCCAACAATTCTTCGTCCTGGGCGATCAGGCCCCAATACGGCGTGCAGCCAAACTGCCGGGCATAGCCGGAAAGGGCCTGAAGGGAAATGGTGAAGTAATCCTGGTGGAGTCCGTACACGCTCCGTTTGATTTGCACCGTGATGGCACCGGGCTCCACCAGACCGGCCAGCATGTTGGCCATGGTCTCGGAAGGGTGGGCGGGCGTATCTACCGCCTGGAGGCTGCCGTCCGGAAGGGCTGTAAAATAGCGGTTGGCGTTGAGACCGGGAAGGTAATACCAACCCAGCTGTTCTTCCAGAAGACCGTCCGGCCTTCTGGTGAGGGTCTCGGAGGAGGGGAGCGGCGGTGTCGTGGGCGCCGGCGCTGCAGCCAGTTCTTCCGGCAGCCGGCGGTCGTTTTCCGCCTGGCCCCGGCCCAGAAGCAATTCCGCGTCGGAGGGGAACACCATGGCAAAGCTACCCCATTCCAGAAGGTATTTGCGCCCGCCCATCTGCGAAAGCCGGAGCGGAAGCCCCGGTTCACGGCTCAGCTTCAGGAGGCTGTTCAAGTCTCCGCCCCGCGGGAAGGAGACACCATCCTCCAGCAACTGAACGTCCAGGGTCTTTTCCCTTTGCACGGGAAGGTTGGCTTCCAGGGAATAGCGCTCCAGGAAATTGCCGATGACAGCACCTGTCAGCGTACGCTGTTCCTCAGAAAAAAGGGCATAGCCGATATGCTCCACCGTCCCGCTTTTTTTGACCACCAGCACGGTGGCTCCGGCCAGGGAAAGCCGGTGCTCGCCGTCCGGAAGGGCGGCGATGCCTGCTTTGTCCAAGGCGTCGGCCATGGCCTCCAGGCGGTCGCTGCGGAAAGGAGGAACTGCTCCGGATGCCATGGGCACCGGGGCAGTCACTCCCGCTAAAACAAGTAGGGATATCAGTATGCGTCTGAGCATGGTCAGTTACCGATATACAGGCTTTCCTGCTGGCCGTTGGCGTGGTGGATATACCCCTGTACCAACTTGCCGTTGAGGAATTTGCAACTGACAATCTTGTCTCCCGCGGCCACTTGCTTGGATGCGCCGTTCTTGGTGTCGATGGTATAGGCCTTGGTCACCTTGATTTCACCACCCATTCCGTGCGGCTTGCCGCCTTGCATAGGACCTTCATAGGAGCCCCACCCCAGGTTATAGGAGGTTGAAGAGGCGGGTTTTGCTTTTTCCGGCGCCGGTGCCGGCGCTTGTGCGGGCTCTTCCACGACAGGCTCCTCTACGACAGGTTCTTCTACAGCCGGTTCCTCAATAATGGGCTCTTCCACAGCAACGGGTTCCGCCTTGTCCTCCTTTCCGCCCAGCAGAAGGGCAGAGGCACCGCCGCCCAATACCACGACGGCGGCAGCGATGATCCCAATCATTTTCCAATTGGGACCGGCTTTCTCCACTACTTCCTCCAGGGGTTTGTGACATTTGGGGCAGATAAACTGTCCATCCACTTCTTCCAGTTCGGTCTCGTCAAAGGTCTTGCCTTCTTCATCGGCAAAAGCGCAGTTGAAGTAATTGACGCATTTGTATTTTTTTGTAGCCATTTCTGTTTATTGTTTAAGGGTTTGAATTGCTTTCTTGGCGGCGTCCAGGAATTCCAGGAAGGCCTTGGCGCCTTGGTTGTTTCCGGTTTCCGGAAGGAGGGTCCCGTTCAGGAGCTCCTGAATCTTGGGACGGAGCTCGTTGACGCGGTTTTCAATGTTCAGGTAAGGGCCCTTGAACTTGTCTTCCACCTGCGCTTTGATGCTTTCGCAGAAGTCTTCCGTGAAACGCTCCGAGTAACCAATCTCGGTGAATTTTGCGGCGATGGGTTTCAGGGTTTCGAAGCCGGTGTCTTCGTCGGTTTCCACGGTGCCGTACATCTTGCGGCCGGTTCCGTCCATCACATCCCCGAATTTGATGATGCCGGTGGCGTAGGCCAGCAATATCCAGGGCGTAAATTCTGCGCGCAGCTGGGATTTCTGCTTGGCCGGGGTGAGGAACAGGTCCGGGAACTGCTCGCCGGTGCCTTCTCCGTGCAGGATTACCTTGTTCTCGCGAATCTGGGCTTCCGTCATGTTGGGGTTGTTCACCAGGTAGTCGTAGCGCTCCTTGTAGAACTTGAGGCTGTCCAGGGTGCGCATGGGCATGCAGTAGGTGATGCTCATGATGGTGATTTCGTTCTTGCGGTCCGAGGAGGAGTCCACCATCACCTTGATGCCGGCATCTGCTGCGGATACCAGGGCTGACTTGAGGTCCGCGGCGAACTTCTGCACCTTCTCGTTGCCTTCCACCTTCGGGATGCTCACCAGGATCACCTTCTTGGCCACCGTCTTTCCAATCTCGGTGGTGGGGTTGTTGGTAACGGTAAGGCCCACTTCGGTGTGGTTGAGTTTTACCATGACACCGCTTTCCTTCATGACCTTTCTGGCAAACATGTTCAGGCTGTCGGCGCTGTTGTACTGCTCGGCCATCTGCTCCAGGATACCGCGGTTGATGAGCTTTTCACCGGCTTCGGTGAGCGTTGCATCGTGGATGGCAATCACTTTTTCGCGCACGGTCTTCTCCAGGATGTTGTTCAGGGAATCCTGGTCGATAGCGGCGTTGGCCTTGGTGAAGGTTTTCTCGGAACCGACCAGGTTCAGGATGTCTGCCCGTACGGCGGCACCAATGTTGTCCTGGTTCTTGCGGCTGTGGGTCATCCTGTCCGTAAAATCTTTCACTTTATCGGGCTCGTAGAAGCGGATGACGGTGCCTTGCAGGTCCTCGGTGCTGCTGTTGTCCTTGCAGCGCTCGGCGGCCATTTTCTCCGTGTAGTCGATGGCGGCGTTCATGGTCTCGGTGAACTTCTCCACGCGGGTGCGGAGGATGTTCAGACGGGCCAGCAGGGAGTGGATGAGGTCCACGGCGAAATCACAGGCCTCGACCTCGGTGCGGTAGCGGCAGACCTTGATCATGCATTCGGCGTAGTCCGCCAGGAGCCGTTTTCCCTTCAGGGCACCCACAATGATGCCGGCCTGGTTGTAAGCGGCCGCCTTTGCACGGCGTTCTTCTTCCAGTTTGCCCTTCAGTGCATTGTTGATTTTGGCAGAACGTTCCTGGAATTTGGCAATGCGCTTCTGGGTTTCCGTAATGATGGTGTCCATCAGTTCGCTCAGGTTGAACAGGGACAGGCTGCCGTCGCTCCACTGCGCAAAGAGGTCTTTTTCAATCCGGTCCGTGATTTCTGCCGCCAGCTGCTCGCGGATTTCGCGTTTGCCGGCATAGAATCCCTTGATGCCGGTGCTGCGGAAACCGCCTTCCATGGCCTTGGCGCACAGTTCATTGAGCTTGGCGACAGGCTGTTTGGACTCGGCCACGTCTTTCTCCATGTACATGGGAATGATTTTGGTCCAGTAGGCGTTGGCGGTGACCCACTTGCCTTCGTCGGAGGTAAGGATGGGCAAGTCCAGCATGAGGTGGTTGTCCGTCATGCGCCATTCCTCCAGCGGATTCTTCTTTTCTTCGCCGCGGACATAGGCTCCCCAGTCCACACGGTTGGGTGTGTCCCGCCAGCCCATGTCGTCGTTCCAGTTCAGGTATTTGAGCTGGAGCAGGCTCTGGCGGCCCAGGGAATAGGTGAAATATTCCTTGATTTCCTCGTCCGGAATTACAATGCGTTTGATGCCGAAGGACCCCAGCGCTTTGGTACGGTAGGGGACGATGTCGCCGTTCTTGGCCTTCTCCCAGTACTCCGTGCGCCAGTCGTCAATGTTCTCGAAGGAGAAGCTGCGCTCGTACTCTTCCGTATTGCCGTTGGTCTCCATGAATACGCGGGCATAGGCAAAGTCGGACACAATCTGGGGCAGTTCCGTATGCGGATTCACGGCGTAGCCGTTCTCGTTTACGTCGGAATAGACCATCAGACCGTTGGCGATGTGCTTGATGCCGCCGAATTCAACGCGGCCGGTAGGGGAAAGCCCCGTTACGTCGAAGGGCTTGTAGGCGCCCACCAGCAAGGCGTTCAGTTCCTGCAGGGCGGCGTAACCGTTGGCATGGTAACGACCGGCGTCGCAGCCGCTGGGCGGGGTGATTTCCGGAATCATCGGGAATACCACAATGGGCGTGTGGTCGTTGTTGAACTGGTCCAGCTTGCGGGTCTGGGCCACTACGTCCACGATGGAACCGGAACCGGTGCCGCCGGCGAGGCCGGAGAAGATGAGGACGGTGGTTTTGTCGTTGCCGCTGATTTTTTTACATTTGTCGAACTGGGCATTGAGCGCCTGGCGGTATTTGGCCACGTTGGCACCGAAGAGGATACGGCCCGCACGGCGTTTCTGACCGGCGGCGGCCCCCAGGTTGCCAATTGTTTTCTGCATCACTTCCGGGTCTCCGATAATGCCTTTCAGACCGGGGAAACCGGTGGGGTTGGCAAAAATCTGGTCCAGGTCCACGCCCTTGATGAAGACAAACTCGTTGGTCTTGAACTGAGCGTCTTCCCCCAGGACATACCAGGTCTTATCACCGGGACGCATCATCTCGTCCGTGGTGTCCACATATACGAACCCTACGGGAATCTTGGTGCGCTCGTCCGCTTCGAACTCCTGGAACATGCGTTTTTTGAAGGCCTTGAGGACCTTTCCTCCGGTACCACCCAGGCCCACGAGGATGTAGTTGCTGGTAATGTTCATATGGTCAAGTGTTTATATGTTGTCAATGTCAAAATCATCTTTGTAGGCCGATGCTGCCTCCGCGCGGTGCTTGAAGAGGTCCTGGTAGGCCAGGTACCCGATGGCGCCAAAAGGAATGAGCTGCACCAGCAGGAACAGCAGCACCAGCCAGGTGCGGGTAATGCGGACGATGCGGCCGGTCTGAGCCTGCAAGCCCTCCCGGATAAGGCCTACGGCCAGTTCAAATCCGTGGTTCAGGTTATAGGTGCCGCCCGGATGGGTACGGAAGAAGGCCTGGATATCCTTCTTGACCGTTTCCGTGGACAGTTGGTCGTCGGCCTTCAGGAAATGGCCGATGAAAGGGTACTTCTGTCCAAAGTCCTCACAGGCACGGCTGGCGTACAGGTGGCTCACCAGAACCAGCGTTTCCGTGTGGTTCATGGGAATGAAGTTGCCGCCATTCTCCGGTGTGCGGAGCCCGCGCATATTCTCCTTCCCGGCCTGTTTTACGGCATAAAAGGCTTCCTTGAAGCAGCGGTTGGAGAGTGCCGGATTGTCCACCACTTCCTCGCTCCATTCTTTTACCATTTCCTCCGCCACCGGTTTGGTATTCTTCAGGCCGATGAAAGCCAGCACGGCAAAGAAGGTGACCAGGGCGGCCACGCCGCAAAGGACATGGAAACCGTCGGTAACATGGTATCTCTTGTTCCAGAGTTTGGTATAGTGGGTGCATGCCCACCAGCACAATGCGCTGAACGCGATGGCAACCACTATCCACAGCACCAGTTTTCCGGTGCCGTCCATGGAGAGCCCTTCGCGAATGATATGCAGGAAATTACGAAACATGGCAGGGTCAGTCTAAGTCGTCAGTGAAAGAGGAAGAGGATGAAAAATCGGAGTCGAAATCCAGGTCCTCGCTTGAGCTGCTGTAACGGGATTTGGCTTTTCCGCCGGCGTTGAGCAGGAGTACGAAAAGCAGTGCATTCAAAACAAGCGTGACAACGATGGACCAGATGATGGCGCTGCGAAGCCTTTTGGCCAGCGGAGCCCGGGCTGCTTCAATGTACTGGCCGGCAGTAGCGCTGACGGCTCCACCGGCTGCGCCGGACGGAATGCTTATTTCCGGGAGTGCTTCCTGAGGAAGCATATCCACCAGGGCCTGGTATTCTTCCGGGATGTAACTGCGCAGGCTTTCCAGGCTGAGGGTGCCGCCGGCAGCAGGAGCGGCATTGCTGCCCAGGGCATGGGCCGCCGTTTGTGCGGATTGTGCCACCTTGTCCACTGCCTTGAGCGCTTTGCGGGCGCCCAGGGCGGCGGTGATGAATACTGTTGAAACCACCACGCACAACAAGGCGCCCAGATAGTGCAGGATTTCCATCCGGAAGGTGGTGCTGGACAGGCCGATAACCAATAAAATCACGGTTCCGGTGACCGCGAGGGCAATTAAAAGGGCTATGGCTATTAATTTAATCATAGTCAGTGCGTTAAGTGGCAGCTACAAATATATGAAAAAAGAAGGACATTTCGCCCTTCTTTTTAAAAAAACTGTCGCAATTGTCAAATCACCTCGATATCCCGGGCGGCAATCCAGCCCTGACGCCGCGGCGCGCGAGGTCAATCAGAAGTATGGCATTCCTGCCGATGCCACCGTCTTCCTCTTTGTCGGGCGCATCAATTTTATCAAGAACATCGACTTTACCGTACGTGCCTTGGCCCGTGCTAAGGAGCTGGGTTTGAAGAACTTCCGCATGCTTTTTGCCGGCAGGGGGCAGGACGAGGAAAAGCTCGCCGCCCTGGTGCAGGAACTGGGCCTTGCGGAAGAAGTGGTGATGTGCGGCCTCACGGACAAGCCCATGCTGGAGAAGCTGTACTCCCGCGCGTCGCTCTTCCTGTTCCCGTCCCTGTACGACGCCAATTCGCTGGTGCAGATAGAAGCCCCTCTACATCTCCTGGGACGATGTGGTCCGCGACGTCCACACCGACTACCTCCGCCTCCTGGGCCGCTCCTGACTGGGCATATCCCTGTCATTCCGAGTGCAGTCGAGGAATCTCCTGCATCGCCGCAAAAGGTTGGCGTCCTTTCTGCCAAAGGTTGTTTTTTACCCTACCAACCTCCTTCTGTCATACCGAGCGAAGCGAGTGTATCTCCCATAATAGCTGGTTCGTAACGTATTGACATACAGTCATTTACGCAAAATCCTCGGCTCTTTTTGCGC
>DFFY01000015.1:4042-10307 GCA_002371115.1 Bacteroidales bacterium UBA3764 | reverse complement strand
CTCTTTTTGCGCCGAGGATTATCAGGAAAATGTTGATTCACAGGCACTTAGCGACCAGTAATCTACACCACTTCTTGTCATACCGAGGGCGCAGCTCGAGGGTATCTCCTGCCTTTCCGCAAAAGGTTGGTTACTCAAAATCCAACCCTCCGGCAAAACCTCTACCAAACACTGATCTAAAGAGGAGAGGGGTGGCGCTGGTCCGATTTTAGGAGGGAATCCATTGTAATCACGATAGCCACTACGCCAAGGTAATCTGAAACCCTGCTGGATACACCGTTGGATTTGAGCATCAGGTTTTGCATCCATTTCTGGGTGTCAGAAATCCAGGCTATCCGTTTTCCCTTCCAAAAGGCCTGAAGGGCAATGAAGTCTTCTTTGGCTTCTTCGCATAGGGTCATTGTCCATGCATTGAACTCCTCTTGGGTCAAGAGGTTTCTTGACATGTTGCCACGGATGGAGCCTGGCGTAACCATATTGGCTTACGACGTTGGAATAAAAGGCTTTGGCCTCTGCTTCCAGCGTATCCTGGTCATAGGTGCCTGCCTCCTTAGCGGCCATATTGAGTTCACAAGTATAGTCACTCAGAAATCTTCTGAAGGTATCCTCGTCGTAGGAGATGCGCTGTATCCCGTTTCGCTCATAAAATCCGGTCCGATAATAATTATTCCCCAGCCCCAGTAGGCCCAGACAAAGAGCCACAGTACCATTATAAGGGTTTTCCTTAGCCATACCATGAATTTTTGCCGGCGCCTGATGGCAATGCCTGTAATAGCCAGAAGGTACCCCGCAAAGAACAGTGCAACAAGTTCTTCCAGGGAAAACGGGAAAAGGGAACTCACCCGGGAAAGACCTCCGGATACAAGCGGATAGAGGTGCAAAGCATATAATCATTTTCCGTTAACCGCTGCGCACTGCCAAGTGCGGTGGGACAATCCCGCGTGGAAATAATGGACATGTTTAGTAAAAATCCATTTACTAAGTTGTGATTTACTAAATAATTGTTTACTTTTGCAGAAACGGATGTGAAATGGAGCAATTATTTGTTTTTGGTAAGCCTGTGGAGGGTTTGTCTTTTACGGACAGGGAAATAGAATCGGCCAGATTGTCGGCCAATTTTGCCGCAGGAATCAATACTTTCATCATCTCTCCCAGGAGGTGGGGGAAGACTTCCCTTGTAAAAAAAGTCATTGCCGAGAGTAGAGAAGATGGGAAGCTGTTTGTCTTTCTGGATGTTTTCAAGGCCAAGACTCCGGCCGATTTCTGTGGAATCCTGGCCAATGCGGTCCTGAAGCAAACGGCTTCGGCAGTGGAGGATATCTGGGAAAACGTAAAGTCTTTTCTGGAGCGAATTAATGTAGGAATCCGTTTGGCGCCGGACCAGCAGAGCAAGCTGGACCTGGATTTTGGGTTATCCAAAGAGATGGCACCAATGGAGGCAATCCTGTCTCTTCCCCAGCGAATAGCTGAGAAAAAGAATGCAGAGATTGTCGTGTGCATAGATGAATTTCAGCAAATTGCACTGTTTGACGATTCCCTGACCTTCCAGAAGATGCTCAGAGGCATATGGCAAAACCAGCGCAGGGTTACTTATTGCCTTTTTGGCAGCAAGAAGCACATGATGGAGGGCTTGTTTGATGAGGAGTCCAAGCCCTTCTATAAATTTGGTGATATTATTTATCTAAAGCGAATCCCGCTTCCATATTGGAAGGACTTTATTTCGGAAAAATTTTCATCGGCAGGCAAGTCCATTTCAGAGGAACAGATAGAGCGGATTTGCCAGACAGTGGATTCTCACTCTTCCTATGTACAACAACTTTGTTGGTATGTTTTCCTCTTTTCCGGAGAGCAGGTGACGGATGAAGATGTCAATAGCGGAATCGAAGAATTGATTGTCCAGAATACAGCGCTCTTCGAGAGCAGGACTGAGACGCTTACCCCGGTACAAATGCGATTTCTCATGGCCGTGGCCAATGGTATTCACGACGGATTCTCTACATCCGAGGTCATCAGCAAATATAAACTGGGGTCATCCGCATCTTCTGTGGCTACAAGGAAATCGTTGCTGGATAAGGGCCTTCTTTCCGTGGAAGCAGGAAAGACGATATTGGCAGATCCCGTTATGGGACTTTGGCTTCGTCAACCTTAGGGTGCTTCAGCACTTCGCTCTTCCCAGTCAGGCTCAAATTACCTCGATATCCCGGGCGGAAATCCAGCCCTGACGGCCGTCGGCCAGCTCTACGTTGCTGAAGCCGGATACGTTGTCCAGGATGCGGACGCGGGTGCCTTCGTGGAGGATGAAGAGGTCCTTGGCGCTGTCTGCGGAGGGGGAACTCTTGACGCTGGAGACGGGCCGCATCACAATGGCCATGTCCTGGCGCTCGGCCTCGGTTTTCTGCCACTGGGCGAAGTCCCAGCCCAGGAAGGCGAGGATAAACGTGACGATGGCGGCAAAAAAGCCCAGCCGGCGCTGCCCGGAAGTGCGTCCCAGCAGGAACAGCAGCACCAGGCCCACGGTGAGGGCGAAGAACGCCACGCACAGCGCGGCCCAGGTGTCTGACGGCAGCAGGTAGCACATGGCGTGGCCCCACTGCTCGAAGAAAATCTCCGGAACTTCGTCAATCTTGTCCTGCGTCTGTGCTTTGGCAAAATCCAGATTATAACGCACATCGGCATCGGAAGGGTCCATGCGCAACGCACGTTCGTACCAAAGGATGGCCGGGGCTATCTCTCCCGTCTTGAAGTAGGCGTTGCCCAGATTGTAATACAGTTCGCGGGACATCAGGCCCGTGGCGCGTACGTCTTCCCAGTCCTCGACAGCCTGGGCGTAGTCACCGTTGGTATAGGCCTGGACACCGGCGTTCCACAGGGAATCCGGGTAGGCGGTATGCTGCGCCTGGGCGGCAAAAGGAAGGCCCACAAGCAGCAGAAGGGCCAGCGCAGCGGCCTTGACGGGTGTTTTCTTCATGGATGCGTCAATAGCGGTAATGAGTTTCACGGCCTGGTCATAATGGGCGTTCATGGCGTCGTGTCCGGCGGCGGGGGAGTAGCGGGCTTCCTCGCAGGCGGCGAGCAGGCCCACAAATTCCGTGGCCGTGGCTTCCGGCACGCTGCCGGCGAGGAGCGCGGCGCGGATGTTCTCCTGCGTCTGCTCGGCCATGTCCATGGCCAGTTTGTCGCCGATAAAGCCCACCAGCGAACGATGCAGTTCCTCGTAGAAGGCCGTGTACAGGTCTTTCTGCAGGAATTCACGGGCGGTGGAGAGGCGCTTGAGCGCCATGCGGGTGGCCTTGCGGTTGCGCGTTCCGGCCACATCGGCCCGGCGGGCGGCCGCTTTGCGGAAGCCTAACCAGCAGCCCAATCCGGCGAGGAGCAGGGCCAGGAGGCTCAGCCACCAGCCGGTGGAATAGACCACGAATCCCTTGGGTTCAGACAGCCTGGTCTTGGTGCGGATGAAGCGGATGTCCTGGCCCAGGTTCTTTACGCCTTTGCGGTCCACCACCAGCGTGTTGCCGGGGTCGGACGCCGTGGTGCCGGCCGTGGCGGAACGGGCCACCTTCAGCGGCAGGGCAGGGGTGGAGACGGTCTCATATTTGCGCTGCTTCACATCGTAATAACTGTAGTGGAGCGGGCCCACGGTAAAGTCCCCGTGGCTGCGCGGAATGAACGGATACTCAAAGGTTTTACTGCCCGTTGTGCCGCTCTTGTCGGTGTTCACGGTAGTTTTCACGTCATACACCTCGAAGTCCGGCGGGAAGTTCACCTTGGGGGCTTCCAGCAGGGCGATGTTGCCCTTTCCGGAAACGGTGACCATGAGCGATGCGGCGTCGTGCGTTTTCAGGGAATCCTTGCTCAGGCTGGCCTTGACGCTGAAGTCGCCCACGCCTCCGCCGAAGGAAGCCGGCGCACCGGCCGGCAGGGCCTGCACATGCAGGGTGGCGGCTTTGGCGGATACCCGCTGGCGTGTGGTTACATAGTCGTTCCCGAAGAAATCGTCAAAAATGGAACCGGTGCTGGCACGCGGGCGCTGTACGTTTACCAGGCACACAATTTCTGCCGGGTCGATGGCCTGGTCGCCGGCCTTCTGCGGGATGAGTACCCAGCGGCGCAGCACGGCGGCGTTGTACATGGTGCCGTCCACCTGTTCCCGCTGGAACTCGATGTTGGACGGGGTTTCCACCTCCTGGCTCCAGAAACCTTTGAAGGCCGGGAACTTGGCATTCTCAAAGCCCACCAGGTTGGCCCGGTGGTAGATTTTAAGCGTAGCGGTGACCGGTTCGCCTACCACCACGGAACTGCGGCTCAGGGACAGCCGCATGAAGATGTCCGCGTCTCCGCGGGCGGCCCGTGCCTGCTGTTGCTGCGAGCCCTGGGACTGTACTTGGGCGGCCTGTGCCTGCCCGGAAGCGGCGGCACCGCTGCTCACCACCTGGATGGTCACGGGATTGGACTGCACTTGCGTCCCTTTAACCTTGGCCGTGGCCGGCTGGATGGTAAGGTTGCCGGTCTTGCGGGCCTGCAGGATGTAGGTGTAAGAGGTTTGGGACGACCGCGTGGTTTTGCCGTTGATCATCTGGATGCTGGTGGAGGTGCCTTTCTGCGGGCCCCATACCACGGTGAAATCGTCACCGGCCTCCCACTGGAAGTCCGAGGGAGCGTGTTCTCCTTCCACCACGAACACCACGTTGAAGCGTTCGTCCTGCTCCACAATGTTGTGTACTTCCACCCGCATGGTCGGCTGTGCCCAAGCGGCGAGTGCGACAAGCAATGCGCTTGCTATTGCGAAGAACTTTTTCATACTACCAATTCTTTTCCTTCCGGCGGGACTTCAGGGCCTGGGCCTTTTTCTCGTCCACCTTTTCCTGGGTCTGTTTTTCTTTATCCTGTATGGCCTGGAGCAACTGCTGGGCCTGCTGAGGGCTCAACTGCGCCGGCTGGTCCTGTTGTCCCTGCTGCTGTTGCTGCTGTTGCTGCTGATTCTGCGGGTCCTGCTGGTCGGGCTGCTGGTTTTGGTCTTGATTTTGATCCTGATTCTGGTCCTGCTGCTGGTCCTGGTTCTGGTCGTTATTCTGGTCTTGATTCTGATTCTGCTGCTGATCCTGATTCTGGTCGTTATTCTGCTGGTTCTGATCCTGGTTCTGCTGCTGTTCCATCAGCTTGTTGCGGGCATAGATATAGTTCTCCTTGGCCTCCAGGTCCGCCGGATTCCGCCGCAGGCTCTCCTTGAACATGTTCACGGCCGTCTGCCAGTCCTGTTGGGCCACGGCCACGTCGCCCCGGTTGAAATAATAATCGGCCGCAAATTTTTCCTCGCCGGCGGTGAGCTGCACGGCGTCCAGCTGCTTGGCGGCCTCGTCCAGGTTTTCCTGCCGGTACAGGTTGTTAGCCAGGTTATAGTGTGCGGCTACGGATGCGGTGTCCAGCATGAGCGCCTTGCGGTAGCTGATGTCGGCCGCGGCATAGTCTTTTTTCTTGAACTGCCGGTTCCCTTTGCGCAGGTCTGCCTTCTGACCGAAAACAGCCACCGAGCAGCCCAGGGCCACTAATATGCACAAAAACTTCCTCATACCTCAAACAGTTTGCGGCGGGGTTTACGCTCGCCGATGAGCATTTCAATCACAAACAGCAGCAGGGCCACGCCGAAGAAGTACATGTACTGTTCGTCGTACTCCTCGAACACCACGCTGCCAAATTCCTCATCCTCCATGCGGCGGATGTCCTGGATGATGGGATTCAGGCCGAATTCCTCGCCGCCCGCATGGATGTAGGCGCCGCCGCCGGCCTTGGCCACGTCACGGAGCGTTTGCTCGTCCAGCTTGGTGACCACAATCTCGCCGTCTTTGTCCCGCAGCAGGCCGCCGTCCATGGGGATGGGCTGGCCTTCTGCAGAACCCACGCCGATGGTATAGACCTTGATGCCCAGTTCGGCCGCCTGTTTGGCCGCCCCCACGGCATCGTCCTCGTGGTTCTCGCCGTCGGAAATGACCACAATGACGCGGCTCTTCTCGCTCTGGGCGCTGAAACTCTTGATACACAGGCGGATGGCGTCGCCAATGGCCGTTCCCTGCACGGGAATGGAACCGGTGTCTATACTGCTCAGGAACATCTTGGCGCTCACGTAGTCGGTGGTTACGGGCAGCTGTACAAAGGACGTTCCGGCAAAGATGACCAGGCCGATCCGGTCCTCCTGCAGACGGTCTGTCAGGCGGGAAATGGCCAGCTTGGCGCGCTCCAGGCGGTTGGGGGAGTAGTCCTGGGCCAGCAT
>DFFY01000015.1:2641-3996 GCA_002371115.1 Bacteroidales bacterium UBA3764 | reverse complement strand
CCTGGGCCAGCATGGAGTTGGAGACGTCCAGCGCGACGATAATTTCCGCGCCCTTGGTCTTGCGCTCCGCCAGGCGGGCGCCGGTACGCGGCCGGGCCAGGCCTATCACAAAGAAGGCGAATGCCAGACAGAACAGGCCCATGCGCACCCACCCTTTAGAACGCGAACGGGAAGGCATCAGCGCCTCCACCAGGACGGGGGCGCCCAGGGCTTTCACCCGTTTTCCGCGCAGGTAGCGCAACGCAGCGTATCCCAGCAAAAATACCGGGATGAGCAGCAGCAGATACAGATATTGAGAATTGGCGAAAATCAGCATTACGGGAGTCTCCTCATGAAGGCGAGCAGCAGCACTTCCAGAAGCAGGCACAGAAGGGCGGCCAGCGCATAGTTCGTGAACAAATCTTTATAAACGGGGAAGGAATCCACGGAGGTGCGGGTCTTTTCCATCTGGCCAATCTCCGCGTAAATCTCCGCCAGTTTGGTGTTGTCGGTGGCGCGGAAATAGCGTCCGCCGGTGCCGTCGGCAATGTTCTGCAGCAGGGCCTCGTCAATTTCCACTGGGATGTTCTGCAGTTCGACGCCCCAGGGCGTCTGCACAGGGTAGGGCGCGGTGCCATTGGCGCCTACACCGATGGTGTAAACTCTTATGCCATAGGTCTTTGCAATCTCTGTAGCCATGGACGGGTCAATCTCGCCCATGTTGTTCACGCCGTCGGTCAGGAGAATCACCACACGGCTTTTGGCATCGGAATCCTTCAGGCGTGCCACGGCGGTGGCCAGGCCATTGCCGATGGCCGTACCGTCCTCAATCAGGTCCGTCTGCACCTCCTTCATCAGGTTGATGAGGGTGGCTCGGTCCGTGGTGAGCGGGCACTGGGTGTAGCTTTCACCGGCAAAAACGGCGATGCCCATGCGGTCGCTGGGACGCTGGGCGATGAACTCGATGGCAATGTCCTTGGCGGCGCTCAGGCGGTCCGGCGTAAAGTCCCGGGCCAGCATACTGGTACTCACGTCCATGGTGAACATGATGTCGATGCCCTCCGTATCCACTTTCTCCACCTGCGTGGAGGAACGCGGCCGGGCGATGGCCACAATAATGAGACACAGCGCGGCGATGCGCAGCACAAAAGGCACGTGCAGGAGTACCTCGAAGACGGAATGTCCGCCGGCGGTCCAGGCCTCCAGCTTGGATACCCTCAGGTGCACCCTCCGGTCCTTCCATTCTATATACAGGTACCGCAGCACCAGCAGTACCGGAATGGCCAGCAGCCCAAGGAGGTATGGATATTCAAAGTACATTATCGGCCCTCCTTTTTTAATACAGGGGGCTCTGCCCCCTCATACACCCCCGCGGC
>DFFY01000015.1:2418-2551 GCA_002371115.1 Bacteroidales bacterium UBA3764 | reverse complement strand
ACACCCCCGCGGCTCCCGGGCTAGTATGTCCTCCTTTGTCGGACACGCCCTCCGCCGGCGCTCTGCTGAGCGCTTGATTTTTTAATACAGGGGGCTCTGCCCCCTCAAACACCCCCGCGGCTCCCGGGCTAGT
>DFFY01000015.1:0-2343 GCA_002371115.1 Bacteroidales bacterium UBA3764 | reverse complement strand
CCCCGCGGCTCCCGGGCTAGTATGTCCTCCTTTGTCGGACACGCCCTCCGCCGGCGCTCTGCTGAGCGCTTGATTTTCCAATTCGGCCTTGTAAGTAGTGGTGACAAAGCCGATGGCCTGCGGCAGCACCTGGGCATTCTCCTCCTGCGTGGCGGTGTACTTGGCAAACTTCACAAAGTCCGCCCGCTCAAACAGCGCCTTCATCTCCGCATACAGCTCCGGCGGAATGTCACTGCCCTTGAGGCCGTCGAAAATCTCCGCCGTGGTCATCTCCATGGCCGCTACGCCATAGCGGGATACAATATATTCCCGCAGGGCGTCCGTGACACCGGAGTAAAAGAGCTTCTGCTGGTCCGCCTTCCAGTATTTGTCGCCCCGGTAGCGGTCCAGTTTGCGCAGGGCCTTGATATGGGCGGGTTCAGCATCCTCCTTCTCCCGCACGGCCTTCCTTCTGTGCAGCAGCCATTGGACAAAGAGGTAAATAAGGCCGATAAGCACCAGCGCCCCCAGCACCCAGGGGGCCACCTCCTTGAAGGTGTAGGGGAACTTTACCTGGTCCTTGATGTCGTTGGCCTGGAACGTTTCCATGTCTATGGGCATTTCCTTCACCTCCAGGGGCTCAGCGGGCGCCTTGAAGATGAGGGTGTCGCCATCGAAAAGGACCGGAATGTCCGGCAGTTCATAGGTGCCGCCCCACCAGGTGGTGAGGAGGCGGGAGGCCTTGATGGTATATAGGCCCGTTTTCTTCACTTTCACGGAATCCAGCTGCCAGGGGCCCACAAACTCGATGGGGCTGTCTTTCTCCGTCTGGATTTCCGGAAGGGCCAGGGGCGTGCCTTCTGCTACGTCCTTGAGCTCCACGCCGTAGCGGAACTGGTCTGCCACCAGTACGGAATCCCGTTTTTGCAACGGCTCCAGGAAGGCTTCTCCGCCGTCTTTGCGAAGGCCTTCCGCACCGGCTGCCAGGGAAAACAGCAGGAAAGGTATGATGAGTCTTGTTTTCATCGTCTGTGGAATAATGCCATGAGGCTGCGCACATAGTCTTCATCCGTGCTCACGTCCACGTGATCTACCTGATACTTGAGCAACAGGCGGTCGGCCGTGCCGGTGGCGGTGCGGAACCAGTTTTCATAAGCGGCCCGTACGCTGCGCGAACTGGTGTTGATCCAGCGGGAGGCACCGGTTTCCGCGTCTTTGGCATGCACCAGGCCCACGTCGGGAATGCGTTTTTCGCGCGGGTCGCTCACGCGGATGACGGAAACGTCGTGGCGGTTCACGGCCACTTTCAGGGCATCCTCATAGCGCGGGGTACCGTCGGCCCGGGTGTCCAGCATGTCGCTGAGCACGAAGGCGGTGCATTTTTTCTTGATGGCGTTGGTCAGGAAACGCAGGGCTTCGCCGATGTCCGTTCCGTCGTGCCGGGGCTCGTATTCCAGCATTTCGCGGATGATGTGCAGGAAATGCGTGCGGCCTTTTGCCGGCGGGATGAACTTTTCCACGCGGTCGCTGAACAGGATGCAGCCCACTTTGTCGTTGTTGAGGATGGCGCTGAAGGAGAGCGTGGCGGCGATTTCCGCAATTTGCTCGCGTTTGGTCTTGCCTTGCGTGCCGAACAGGCCGCTCCGGGAAATGTCCACCAGCAGCACCACGGTGAGCTCGCGTTCCTCCTCGAACACTTTCACGTACGGGGCGCTCATGCGGGCCGTGACGTTCCAGTCCATGTTGCGGACATCGTCCCCGTACTGATATTCGCGCACCTCGCTGAAGGCCATGCCGCGTCCCTTGAACGCAGAATGGTACTCACCGGCAAAAATCTGGTGGCTCAGCGCTTTGGTCCGAATCTCAATCTTGCGGACTTTCTTTATTAACTCTTCTGGTGTCATAGACAGCTGTCATTCCGAGCGAAGTCGAGGAATCTCATTACGGAACAATAACCGCATTGATAATCTTTTCGATAATCTGTTCCGGCGTAACATTCTCTGCCTCCGCTTCATAAGTGAGGCCGATGCGGTGACGCAGCACCTCGTTGCACACGGCGCGGACGTCTTCCGGAATCACGTAGCCGCGGCGTTTGATGAAGGCATAGGCCTTGGACGCCATGGCCAGGGAAATGCTGGCACGCGGGGAACCGCCGTAAGAAATGAAGCTGGCCAGCTCCTTGAGGCCATACTCGCCGGGCGAACGTGTGGCATTGACGATATCGACAATGTAGCGCTCGATTTTCTCGTCCATATACACATCCTTCACCACCTCGCGGGCGCGGATGATGTCCTCCGGCTTCACCACGGCCTGGGCCTTGGGGAAGGTGCCGGCGTTGTTCATGCGGATAATCTGGCGTTCCTC
>DFFY01000097.1:90157-90846 GCA_002371115.1 Bacteroidales bacterium UBA3764 | reverse complement strand
GGAGAGATGGCAGTATGCCGGAAAGAAAAGTTGTCATCAAAGTACTCCCGAATCAGGAACGTTTTTCCTATACGACGCCTGCCGTAAACGGCCAAAAACTGCGCTGTGGGTTCTTCTAACAACCTTTTGAGCGTGGCCTGCTCTCTTTCCCTTGAAATAATGAGTGATTTCATAAGTAATAAAAATATCCAGCCGCGAAGATACAAAAAATATCGTTAACGGCTAAATATTTTCCAATTATTTAACTGTTTGCCGCCTGTTCCACTCCGCTGTGGAACGGAACTGAACAGGAGGGTTTGTAACCGAGTTCCAGAGCCTTCTTAATCTTGCGGTGGACGGTAGTAGGGGCAAATCCGGTTTCTGCAGCGTGTCTTTCCCCGTCCGGGACACAGACTTCACGCTGTAGACCGGTTCGCTGCCGTCGTTTCCGGTCACAAAATACCAGAGCCACTCATTATCCCCTATATAGTTTACGACGTTGGTAGTGAAAAAACGTCATTCTCCGCTGTAGCGTCCGGCAAAGAGCACGGCTCCGGTGCTGGCTTCCGTAATCAGATAGAGGAACGGATGGTCGGCGTGGAATACCGCGTGGGGAGTGGGACCGGCGGATGTTGCAAACACGCCGGCCGAGGAGACGGCGGCGGCTTCCGAACCTTCTTCGTCCACTTTGATGGCGGCATCCTGCCGGA
>DFFY01000097.1:60545-90079 GCA_002371115.1 Bacteroidales bacterium UBA3764 | reverse complement strand
TCGGGAGACATCGCGCTGAAATCGGCCCTGTTATCATCGAACGCCAGAGGCATTCCCATCGCGATAAGGATGTCGTTCAGTTTGATGCCAAACTTGGTTTCAAACCGGGGAAGCCACAGATCCACTTCGCTGATTCCCATTCCCTTGCGAAGACTGTTCCAATCGGCCTTTTTGATTTCGCCGATGATATCCGGAATCCCGTGACCGGACTTGGGCAGGAAGACCATCATGGAGAAAGCACCGTTCCCGTAAGGAAGGTTTACCACTTGGTAAGTGTCATTCTCGGCATACTGGTAATTCTCGGCCTGCTTCATCATGTTCACGTTAAGTACCTGTCCGTCAGCGCCGATAAAGGTCTCTGCCGATGTGGCCGAATTGTCGAACTTAAATTTCCACTCGCTCTTGAAATACAGGGCGTTGAACAGATAGCAGAGCATATCGACACTGACTTTATCCAAAACCCTTGGCACCATTCCGTTCGTATGGTCAGAGCACCATTGGTTGATTTCTTTCACGGCAGCATCGCTGTCGGAGAAGTCCATACTGGAAACGAATGCTTCGTAGTACTTGCCAACTGTTTCCTGATAACTGTCCAACAGCGAATACTGATAGTTGACCACGATGGCATTGGCGATGCTCAGGGTTGTCTTTTTGTCCAACTCCGGGAGCTGCTGCAGCATAGACAGGCAATACTCGTTCACGGCATCGGCCTCACCTTTCCCATATCCGAGCACTGTGCATATTTCATCGGCGGTTTCCCCGCGGGTGCCGTCCAGAATCATCCCCAGCAGGAATTGCATGCTCAGCGGGGAAATGATATAGTTCTCCTCCGTGCCGTCATTGATTCGGCCGATATAGTCGAAGGTAAAAGGAAACCCCTTTTGGACGAAATCAGCCGATTTCGTCGTAATCTCTATTTCCTGGTAGGGGTTGTCCGGTTCATCCTTTGGGCCCTCGATCTTCCCGCAGGAGATAGCAACCATAAGCAGGCTGGCCGCTACAGCCAATCCGCGCATCCATTTCATTGACGATTTTGTTCTCATAATATCCAAATGCAAAGTTATCAAAATGTTACAACATACCAGCAGCTTGTGGAAAACCAGTTCCTCAGATAAGGAAGGCTGTCGAGGTCTCCACCAATTCATCAAAATACTGATGTCTGTCCTGGTATCGGTTTCCCATCCGTTCCGTTTTCCTATATGACTGAACGGACGGGCAAATACTGCGTGCCTTAGAATGTCAACCGCACGCCAATGGGAACGGCAAACTCGACAGGCTGCGCCTGGCGGATGGTTTGGATGCCACCTCCGGAATTGAAGTAGTAGCGCACCTGTGGCTCCACATATAAGCCCATCCAGGGCGTCAGGTTGTACTGGAGACCGATGCCGACACCGGCAGACCACTGAATAGGAGCCTTGAACCTCATCGTATTCTGATACGTGTACGCAACGCCATTGTGATGCTCGCTGTTTTGGATTCCGGCAACCGGAATCTCCATCTTGCCAAAGGCCGATGCATTCAGATGAAGATTCCCCTTGGACCAGACCGTATAGGAAAGGCCGAGCGGAACGCCCACATAATGGATGGTTTGCCGGTTCTTGATATAGAGCGTATCCAGGCCGATGGTGTGCGAACTGCGCAGCCGTGTATACTCCAGGCCGGTCAGGATGCTCCAGCGGTCATTCAGGCCGATGCTTGCGCTGAGTCCCAGCGTGAAAGGTCTTTCATATTCGGCCTTCTCTTCTACCGGCTTCGGATGCGGGTCCATTGCATCGGGAACAGCCAACCGCTCTGCGATATCCAGCAGTGAGTTATAGTACGCAAGTGAATCTCCTGTGCGATAATGACCTTCCATCGACTGGACGGCGGTAAGGAAATCGCTCCAGTCTGTCACCTTTGTATCCGGTGCCATAACAAAGGAAGAAGCATCGGCCAGGATGCCGGAGCCCATGACAATAGGGCTTACGCCGGCGAGAGTACCCGGGAGGGCCGAGATGGACGGCAGAAGCGCCAGGAGATTCTTCTTTTTGGAGCCCCTGGCATCGGCCAGCAGTGGCTGGCCAAGGGTGGTTTCCTGCCGATTCGGCTTCTTGATGGATGCTCCTTGCCCTGATACCAGGAGAGCGGCACTCGGGATAGACACAGGACTAATACCGATTGGCATCAGTCTTTGTCTTAGAATTACCGTATCGGCGGGCTCAGGAGTTGTATCAAGGGGACCGGCTTCCGCTGTCCGGATACGCTCCATTCGTGTCGGAGTTGCAGGAACAGACAACGAGTCCACCGGAATCACTACTTCTACGCTATCTGCACCATTATTCACTACCACAGGTCCATCCGGAATAGACGTCGGCTCCGTTTCTTTATGTAGCAGCAGCGGTGTGACAATCAATACAATCAGCGCTAAAAGCGCCAGCCAATACTGCTTTAATCCCTTCTGTAGCACCTGGCGGGCCCGGAAAAGATTGGAGGAAGACGATTTCTCTCCGATATGCAGCAGCGCCCCGATTTCCTTGTGCGAAAGTCCCTCCAGTACGGACAGGCGGAACACCTTCCCATACTGCTCCGGCAGGCGGTCAATCAGCGCCATTAAATCCTCATAAGGAGGCACGGGATACATCGGCTCATCCGGTACATCCTCCATGTCCAAGTCCTCCTGCGGATGCGTAAAATGCTGGCTCTCCTTGAGATAGTCGATGGCCATGTTCTTCACGATGACCCCCATCCAGGCATCAAGCTTCTCGGGATTCCTGAGCTGGCCGATAGAGGACATAATGACGATGAAAGCATCATGCAGCAAATCTTCAGCTACTTCCTGAGAGTCAACATAATGCCGGCATATCCCAATGAGTTTCCCGGAATAGCTGCGATAGAGGGCCTCCACGGAAGCGGAGTCCCCACGTTTACAGCCATCCACGAGTTGTCTTTTGTCCATTCAGCCTTGAGCCTATTTTTATTATAGACTGCAAATTTACGAAATACTGCGTCAGGGGGTAGATAATAGTGAGTCAAGTGGATACCGATGGCCTGAACTGGAGGATCAATGTCTAGAAGGAAACCGGCGAATTTCAATAAATAGGTTGCAAATCTACTAGTTTTTCAAGTTATTAAGGGACCTCTCGGCTCAATCCGAAAAAACCGCCCCCACCACCGGGCCCCACTAAGGCTCAATGTGAAAGTGCTGTCATGGGTCCAAGAAGTGGGACGATGACAGCAAATCGGCACATGGGTCCAAAGAATGGGACGATGACAGCAAAATCGGCCCAAAGTGCTGTCTGGGGTCCAAATAGTGGGACGATGACAGCAGTGCCACAATCACGACAAGGTTTACAACAATGCAACCCGTCTGTCCGGCCCCGACCGGACATCTTTGCGCCAAGGTCCATTCACTGGACCCTCAGGACAATCTTTGGGGACAAAATATATGAAACAAGGCGGTTTTTTATTATCTTCGCATGATAAAACGTGCGATGATGCAAGAACTTAACAAAAGAAAGGCCTTTGTCTGGGCGGCGGCCCTTGCAGCAGGATTCGTCCTTTGCGGCGGCTTTCTCAGCCTGGTGGCCAAGCAGCAGCTCAAGACGGCCCTGAACGCCATCCCCGGCGCAGAGGTGCAGGTTGGCAGTGTGCATCTTTCCCTGCTCGCCGGCAACGTGGAACTCAAAGACGTGGCATTTGCCCTCCGGGACACCACCGACGCCGGACCGGACATCGAAGGGAGCATCCAATCCCTGAGGCTGCAGCACGTGCGCTGGTTCCGCCTGCGCAAAGGGGAAGCCCGCGCAGACCGTCTCCTCCTCCGGGAACCCGTAGCCCGGGTGCTCCTCAAAGCCTCCCCAAAAGAGGAACCGGACACCACACGGGCGAAGGAGTCCTTCCTGAAAAAGATTACGCTTGCAGAACTAACAGTAGAAGACGGCTGGCTCCAGCTCCGCAACCTGGCAGATTCCACCCGGGTATCGGCACAAAAAATCAACTTCTCCGTGAGCGAGATTGCCCTGGACCTGCCGGAGAGCGCTTTTGCATTCAACGACAGCACCTACCGCATGGCGCTGGACAGCTTAGATTTCCGGGATGCGCCGGGCCTCACCCGCTATGAAATCGGCCACCTGGCTACCTGCAATGCCGGTCCCGTGGAAGCACAGGGCCTGCACTTGTACAACTGCGTCCGGCAGGAAGAGGTAGCCGAGCGCATGGGAAAGGTAGCTTCCGTATGGTTCGACGTCAAACTGGACAGCCTCGCCACCAGCGCCATCAACATCCCCCGCATGGTCCGTGACAAGCGCATCACCCTTGACGACATCCACATTGCAGCAAAAGAGGCCACCATTTTTCAGGACGACCGCTACCCGCCTGCAGTCCCTTACGCCACCATCCAGGAAGGCATCAATGCAGTGGAATGGCCCCTGCAGATTAACCGCATAGACGCCCGTCTGGATACGTTCACCTTCATTTGGGAGACCACCCACATCAACCGCGGCGCCTTCCCCATGCACCGGCTCCAGGTATCTGTGAATTCCGTGAGCAACACGCCCGACAACGTGATGGAAATGACCGTCAAGGCCGGTCGTCCCACCCACAGCCGCCTGGTCTTGGCCATGTCCGTCCGCAATGACAAACGGGAAACCACCCAAGGCGAAATGCACATCTACACCCTGGAAGCCTCCAAACTGGACGCTTTCAGCCGGCCCCTCTTCGGTGCAACCGTCCAGGCCAATTTCCACCAGATGGATTGCCGTTTCAAGGGCGACAAGTACCGGATGACCTCCGACTTCTGCATGCTGTACGACCAACTGGCCATCAAAGCCTGGAACGACGTAAACGCCCCCATCCAGTTCGTGTCCAAAAACAGCGGCCTGGCCACATTCCTGGCCAACCTGCTGGTGCCCAAGGCCAATCCGGCCTATCCCGGAAAAGCCCCCAAACAGGTGGCGTTCACCTTTGAGCGCAACCCCATGCAGCCCTATCCGGCCTACCTCATCCAGAACCTCACCGGCGGCATGCTCCACACCATGCTACCGGGTGGCAAAATGCGCCCTGCAACGAAGAAAAAATAAAGCAAGCATATTATGAAGAAAAGAAATATCGGACGCCTGCTCCTGTGCGTCGTAGTCCTGGCCCTTTTGGGCGGATGCCTGTATCTGAATACCCTCATGCCCATCATTACGGGCTATGCCGCCAAGAACCTGGCGTCGGCCGTGTTCGTGTCCGGGCGCAACCCGCAGGACGTGGAGCAGCTGGACCTGAATTTCTCCTTCATCAAGTACACCCGCAACAAGGTGGACTATGAGCACAAGACCGTGAGGAGCCGATTCCTGTGGGCCAGTTCCACCGCCGCCTTCCGGGAAGGCTACGGCGTCACGCTACTCCGGGGCAAGAACAAGGAAGCCTTCCTGGCCCAGGCCTATCCGCTCCCCAAGGAACCGGACTATGCGGAAACCCTCCAGCAAGGGGATTCGGCAGAAATCGCCCGCCTGGAGCCCCTCGCCAAGGCCTTTGTGGACGACAAATCCTACAACGGCACCCCCTTCGCCTTCGTGGTCCTGCACAAGGGGAAAGTGGTGGCCGAACGCTATGGGAAAGGCATTACGCCGGAAACCAAACTCCTGAGCTGGAGCATGGGAAAAAGCTTCACCAGCGCCCTTGTGGGCATCATGGCCGGCGACTCCCTGGTGAACGTCTTCGCCCCCATGGACATTCCCGAATGGCAGGGCGATGACCGCAAGGATATCACCCTCAACAACCTCCTGCAGATGCAGAGCGGCCTGGCGTGGAACGAGGACTACGGCAACCGCTCGGACGTGAACCTCATGCTGCACCGGGAGGAAGACATGGGCCTCTACGCCCTGAACAAACCGCTGGAGCACACCCCCGGCACCTTCTGGTACTATTCCAGCGGCACCACCAACATTGTGATGCGCTACCTCCGCAGTAAGTTCCCCAGCGACCAGGCCTTCCTCACCTACCAGCGGGAACGCCTCTTTGGCCCGCTGCGCATAGACAATCCGTACTTTGAGCCGGACATGAGCGGCACCCCGGTGGGGTCCTCCTACCTTTATATTACCGCCCGGGACTTCGCCCGCTTCGGCCAGATGTATCTGGACGATGGCTGCGCTGGCGGCCGGCGCATCCTGCCGGAAGGCTGGGTGGACTACACCGTGACGCCTGCCTCCGCCAGCGAGGGCCGCTACGGCGCCTTCTTCTGGCTTAACCGCTGCAAGGTGTGCCCGGACGTCCCGGAAGACATGTTCTCCTGCAACGGTCACGACGGCCAGCAAATTTACATGATTCCGTCCAAGGACCTGGTAGTGGTGGTGCTGGGGTACTCACCCAAGCGCTGCATAGACTTCAACGCCCTGCTCAAGGACATAATCGACCTCATTGACGATGGAGAATAACAAGGAATTTACCTCCCAGGAGCTCACGCAGTACAAGAAGAACTTCAACGACAAGGACTTCTGGAAAAAGCTGCGCCGGATGGCCTACAAGGTGGGCTCCAAGATGATTTATTACGCCCTGGTGCTGTACTACACCTTCACGGACGAGAACACCCCGGCCAAGTACAAAGCGGTGATAGCCGGCGCCCTGGGCTACTTTATCCTGCCCGTGGACCTGATTCCGGACTTCTTCCCCTTCACCGGTATGGTGGACGACTGGGCCGCGCTGGTGGCCGCCGTCACCTACGTAGCCACGGCCATCACCCCGGACATCAAGGCAAAGGCCCAGCTCAAACTGCAGGAATGGTTCACCAATCCGGACTTGGGCGACCTCCGCTAAATCAGGGACAACAACTCTCCGAAACAGTCAATGACATGATGCGCACCCGCGGCGAACAGCGCCTCGCGGTTGGAATTGCCGTACGTAACGCCACAGGTCCAGACGCCCGCACCCAACCCCATCTGAATATCCACGGGCATGTCGCCCACCACCATCGCTTCCGTAGCCGGAACGCCCAGTTCCTGCAAGGTTTTGAGCACCGGTTCCGGATGCGGCTTGGCTCGCGTAACATCATCGGCACCAAGCACATACGAAATATATTGGCTCAGACCCATGCTCTCCAGGAAGTCGTGCAGGGAATTGGATTTCCGGGACGATGCCACGCTGAGCGTAACGCCCTTCCCGGACAGTGCCGCCAGCGTCTCCCGCACCTGAGGAAAGACGGCCGGTACAATTTGCAGGCGCAGCTCCTCGAAGATTTCCCGGTAGGTCTTCACCCAGACGGGCAGCGTCTCCCGGGGCAGGTCCGGATACATTTGCAGCAGGCCCTCCTCCAGGATAAGGCCGATGGTGGCGGCGATGGTTTCTTCGTCCTGTACAGGGTAGCCCATGCGGCGCATGGCCTCCTCGCTGGTGCGGATAATCAGCTCACGGGTATCGGCCAGCGTGCCGTCGAAATCCAGAATCACAAGTTTTTTCATGGGCGCAAAGTTAGCATTTCTTTTGCGAAAGTCAGCCCAAATCCGTAACTTTGAACGATTGAACCATTAACAATACTATGAGCCAACTCCATGTTATCAACCACCCCATGGTCCAGCACAAGCTCACGATCATGCGTATGAAGGAAACCGGTTCCAAGGATTTCCGCGAACTTCTGAAAGAAATTGCCCTGCTCATGGGATATGAGCTCACGCGGGACATCGCCCTGGAAGATGTGCCCATTGAAACGCCCATCTGCCCCATGATTGCCAAGCGCGTAAGCGGCCGCAAGCTGGCCATCGTCCCCATCCTGCGCGCCGGCATGGGCATGGTGGACGGCCTGCTGAGCCTGTTGCCCGTGGCCAGGGTGGGCCATATCGGCCTGTACCGGGACGAGGAAACGCACAAACCGGTGGTTTACTTCTGCAAACTGCCCAAGGACATCGAAGACCGCCTGGTCATCCTCACGGATCCCATGCTGGCAACCGGCGGCAGCGCCTGCGACGGCATTGCCATGCTCAAGGAACGTGGTTGCAAGAACATTCGCCTCATGTGCCTGGTAGCGGCTCCGGAAGGCATTGCCAAAGTGCAGAAAGAACATCCGGACGTGGACATCTATGTGGCCGCCGTGGATGAACGCCTGAACGAGAACGCCTACATTGTTCCCGGTTTGGGAGACGCCGGCGACCGTATCTTCGGCACCAAGTAACTCAACGCCTCTGAAAAAGCGCATTCTTCTCGTGACGATATGGGTGTCTGCCGTCCTACACGCGCAGACACCGGCGCAGCAATACGTTAATAGCCAATCCCGGAGCGGTGTCCTCAAGGATGCCGTCTGGGGTGTTTTGGCCGTGGACCGGGACGGGCGCACCCTGGCCAGCCTGAACCCGGGCAAGCGCATGGTGCCGGCCTCCAACCTGAAGCTGGTCACCACCGGAACGGCCCTGCACTACTTTGGCCCGGACGGGCGCTTCCGCACCCAGCTGGGCTACACCGGCGAAATCAAAGACGGCGTGCTGGAGGGCGACGTCTATATCATCGGCCACGGAGACCCCACCCTGGGCACCCGGGACAGCATTGCCGTGGAAAGCGGCCGCCTCTTCCGGCAGTGGAAAGCCCTGCTCAAAGAGGCGGGCATCCACGCCGTCCATGGCCGGATTGTAGGCGACGGAAGCGCCTACGAAGGCAACCTGGAGCACCCCAGCTGGGGGTTCGACGACATTGGCACATATTACGGAACCGGGACCAGCGCGCTCAGTTTCTATGCCAATGCCCTGGACATAGACGTACAGGCGGCGGCGCCCGGTGAGCCGGTACAGGTGCAACAGACCTACCCGGAAACCCCGTGGCTGCATTTTCGGAATTACAGCGTCACCGGGCCGGCCGGCACGGGCAACAGCCTGTACCTGTACACCACGGACCTGGCGCCCTATGCAGAGCTGCGCGGCTCCTTCGCCACGGACCGCAAACCCAAGACGGAACATTTCGCCAACAAGTTCGGGGCCCTTACCTGCGCCTACTATTTCTGGAAAAATCTGCAGGAAACCGGCTGGGAAGTCACCGGCGGCTATGCCGATGTGGACCGCAGCGGGTACATCCGCAACGGGGGCTTCGTGGCCGAAGACAAGGCCGGCAAGCCGCTTGTGCTGGGAGAGACGACATCGGCCCCGATGGCCGCCATCACCCGCATCACCAACGTGCGCAGCGACAATTTCTATGCGGAGGCGCTGTTCCGCGCCATGGGCGAAGACCGCACCGGGATAGCCCTGTTCGACAGTTGTCTGGTAGCCCAACGGCAAGTTTTGCTGGAACTGGGCATTGCGCCGGAAGGCCTGCGGCAAGTGGACGGCTGCGGGCTGTCCCGCATGAATTACGTTTCGCCGGAATGGATGGTGGAGTATCTGCAGACCCTGCGGCAGAGTCCTGCCTTCGACGCCTTTCTGGCCTCGCTTCCCCACCCTGGCGAGGGCACCCTGGGGGCCCTGTTGCCCGGCGTAGCAGGCCGTGAGCGCATCCGCATCAAGAGCGGTTCCATGGACGGCGTCCTGTGTTATTCCGGCTATATTCTTGCCCCTGACGGCACACCCGCCGTCACCCTTTCCATCATGACCAACCACACCACCGCCAAAGCCTCGGAGGTCCGCATGGTTTTGGCCCGCTTGTTGAAGTTGCTAATGGAAGAAATTTAGTATCTTTGCAAGATATATGCGCAAGTACGTGTACATAGCGGCTTTACTTGTGGCGGCCACCTCCTGCAAGGTAGCCACCACCATTGCCGATACCGCCAGCGAACTGCTTCGCGGAGAGGTCGTGGCCCGCGCCGGCTCGCACAAGCTGCACCGCACGCAATTGGAAAGCTATATTCCCTCCGGGGTGTCCCGGGAAGACAGCATCAACCTGGCGCATCGGTACATCAACGCCTGGGCGGAAGACCTTCTGCTGCTGGACATGGCGGAAGAGCAACTTTCGGAAGCGGACAAAGACGTATCGGCAGAACTGGAAGACTACCGCCGCACCCTGCTCAAATACCGCTACGAGCAGCGTTACATCGAGCAGCGGCTGGACACCCTGGTCACGGACGAGGAAATGGCCCGATACTACAATGACAACCTTGGGAAATTCCGCCTGGAGCGGCCTGTGGTAAAAGCCCGCTACCTGATTCTCCCGGCCGGCTCCAAAAGCCTGAAAACCCTGCGCAAACTCATCTCCGCAGAGGACGAAGAAAGCGCCGTCGAAGCCGCCAACCTGTCGGCCACCAGCGCCATCAAATACGTGGATGCCGCAGACACCTGGACGGACGCCCTTCTCCTGGCCCAGGAGCTGGGCATGGATTACAGTACCATGATGTCCTCCCAGAAAGGACAGTTCGTGGAATGGACCGACGAGAACAACGTCCTGCATCTGGCCTACCTGGTGGAGTGGGTCCCCGCAGGAAAAACCGCACCGCTGGAATACTGCAAACCCCGCATCCGGGATCTTGTCCTAAGCAGCCGGAAACATGAACTGGAGCAGCGCCTGGAGCAGGACGTGCTGCAAGATGCCCGAAAGAACAACAAACTGGTAATTTATTAAGTATGAAACATATTTTCCTGTCTGCCGCAGCCTTATTGGCCTGTTTTACGCTGAGCGCACAAAAGTATAAAGGTATCGTGGACAAAACGGTGGCCGTGGTGGGAGGAGAAACCCTCCTTCTCTCCGACGTGGAAGCAGAGGTACAGCAGATGCGTGCCAGCGGCGTCAATTCGGACCGCGACATGCGCTGCGAGGTGCTGGAAAACATGCTGGATGCCAAGATTTTCCTGATGCAGGCCCGGATAGACTCGCTCACGGTGAACAACGACATGGTACAGGGCAACCTGACCCAGCGGCTGGACTGGTTCCGCACCCAGCTGGGCGGGGACGAAGAAGTGGAGAAATACTTTGGAAAACCGTTGTACAAGCTCCGTCAGGAATGGCAGAAAACGCTTGAGGAGCAAAGCCTTACGGAGCAGGAGCGCATGGAAATCGCAGGCAAGACGGCGGAAGTGACCCCTTACGATGTCAAACAATACATGGACGCCACGGACCCGGAAGACCTTCCGGTGGTGCCGGTAAAATACCAGCTGCGCCAGATTTGCATCTACCCCAACCGCGAGCAGGCGGCCCTGGCCGTCAAGGAAAAGTTGCTGAGCCTGCGTGAACGCATCATGAACGGGGAAAAATTCTCCACCCTGGCCCGCATTTACTCCGAGGATCCCGGCAGCGCCCGGCGCGGCGGGGAACTGGGGCTGGCTTCCAAATCCATTTTCTGGCCGGCCTTCTCCGATGCCGCCATGGCCCTGCGTCCCGGCACCATCTCCCAGATAGTGGAAACCCCGGACGGCTTCCACATCATTGAGGTCATTGAGAAGAAAGGCGACATGTTCAACGCCCGCCACATCCTCATAAAACCGCAATATACAGCCGAGGACCGCGAAAAAGCCTTCCACCGGCTGGACAGCCTGCGCAGCAAAATCCAGGAAGGGGAAATCAGCTTCGAGATGGCCGCCCGCTTTTTCTCCGAGGACCCGGCCACCCGTACCAACGGCGGCCAGATGGCAGACCCGGCCACCGGTTCCTCCTACTTTGAGATTGACCAGCTGAAACCGGCCGACTACGCCGCTATCAAGGACCTGAAGGTGGGAGAAATCTCCGAGCCGGTAGAGTCCTTAGACAACGAAGGGTATCTGCAGGGCCGTTCCGGCAACCTCGTTTACAAGATTATCCGGATCGACAAGATTGTCCCGGCCCATACAGCCACCTTCGAGCACGACTACACCCAGATTCAGGAGAAAGTGCAGCAGATCAAGCAGCAGGAGGCCGTGGATGCCTTCCTGGAAAAGAAGGTGAAGGACACCTACATTATCATCGACCCGCTCTTTCACGACTGTGAATTCTCCCGGGCCATTTGGAACGCCCGCAAATAGTGCGCCTCAGGCCCGTTCATACCATCTGTTGCTTGCTGTCGGCCCTGACAGCAGCGTTTCCCCTGCATGCCCAGGAGAAAAAAGACGACGGGAAGGTGCGGCTGCTGAGCGCCCAGAGTGCCCAGCTCATCGAAAAAGAAGATGGTGAGAGTTACCGCAAGGTAACCGGCCCGGCCCGTTTCCTGCACAACGACACCTACCTGCTGTGCGACTCCGCCCTGTGGAACGTGAACACCAACATTATCGACGCCATGGGCAACGTGCGCATCATCCAGGAACGGACACAGCTGAGCAGTGAAACACTGCAATATGTGGTGGACGACAACCTGGCCAGGTTCCGGGGCGCCCTGGTGCAGCTGGAGGACAAAGACCACAACACCCTGCGCACCCGCTATCTGGACTACAACACCAAGGACTCCGTGGCCATTTTCCAGGACGGCGGCGCCATGCGCGACAAAGACGGACAGCTCATTGAAAGCCTGTACGGCACCTATGACTCCAAGGCCCACCTCTTTGTGTTCAACGACCAGGTGAACATGTACCTGGACACCACGTTCATCAAAACCTCGCGCCTGGAGTACCGCAGCGACCTTTCCACCGCCTACTTTGGCTTTGCTACCGACATGTGGCAGGACGACAAGATGCTCAGCGCCAATGACGGCTGGTACAACCGCGAGAAAGAGCTCTTTTTCTTCCGGCGCAACGTCCACGTGCTTACGCAGGACCAGGAAACCTGGTCGGACTCGCTGTATTATTACCGGGACAGCAAGGATGCCGACATGCTGGGGAACGTGGAACTGATGGATACCACCCGCAATGCTTACGCCCTGGCAGGCCGCTTCCAATACACGGACTCCCTGTCACAGATGCGCATGACGCGGGAGCCGGCCATCATGTCCATCACCGAGGAAAAAGGGAAACGGGACACGCTGTACCTGGGGGCCGATATTCTCCTGATGCGGGGCATCCCCAAATGCGACATCCCCGAATCTTGGGGAAAAGACGCCCTGCAGCGTTTGAAAGACATTGGCGGCGACCCCATCATGGAATACCGCAAGAAGGCGGCGGAAGAAGCGGCGAAAGCGGCCGAAGAAGCCGCCAAGAATGACCCGAACCGCCCGCCCGAACCACCCGTCCAGAGCCAGAAAGCAGGGAAAAAGCCGGGGGACAAGCCGGCAGACAAACCTGTGGACAAGCCCGTAATGCCTCCGGCAGATACCCCGACACCCCCTCCTGCCCCTGCGGATACATTGGGTACCCCGGCCGACACGGTAGCCGTGAAAACGCCCGTGGACACCCTGCCGCCGCCCAAGGATACCACCAAGGTGAACTTTATCTGGGGCTCCAAGCACGTGCGCCTGTTCCGCCGGGACATGCAGATGGCCTCGGATTCGCTGACCTATTCAGACCTGGATTCCCTGGTACGCCTCTACCAGAACCCCATTTTCTACAATGAGGGCAACCGGCAATATGCGGCCGACAGCATTTACATGGTCATCAAGAACAAGCAGATGGAAAAGGCCCACCTGCTGTCCAATGCCTTCATCACCATTGAGGAGGCCCCGCACGCCTACGACCAAATCCGCGGCACGGAGATGGTAGCCTATTTTGACTCCACCCATGCACTCACCCGTTTCGACGCCCTGGGGGGCGCCTCTTCCATCTTTTACCTGGAAGAAAAGGGTGCGCTGGCCACCGTGAACAAAGTGGAGTCCAAGATGATTTACGCCACGTTCAAGGATGGCGACATTGAAAGGATTTATTATTACGACAATCCCAAGAACGACGGGTATCCCACCGTGCAGATGCCCCAGGAGGACAAAACCCTCAAGGGATTCCGCTGGGACCCGGAACGCCGTCCGGCTTCGCCGCTGGATGTCACCTCGTTAACCCCAAGGCGGAGTGAACGGACGGCTTACCTGGCCCGGCCGCATACCCAGTTCAAACAGACAGAAGACTACTTCCCCGGGCACGTGAAAAAGATTTACCGCGACATTGCCATCCGCGACTCGCTCCAGGTGGTCCGCGAACGGGCACGTCAGCGGGAACAGGATTCCCTGGCCCGCGCCAACGGAGACACCACCTTAGTGAAAGCCCTGCCGGACACGCTGGCCGCCCCCAAGGATTCCCTGACAACTGTTGTCACGGACTCTTTGGCCGTTCCGCCCATTGTACCCCCAACGGACAGCCTGGCCGCGGCCAATCCCGCAGATTCACTGGCGGCTGCACCGGCCGTACAGAAGACGGAAAAAGAACTGAAGGCGGAGGCCAAAGCCAGGGAGAAAGCCGCGCGGAAGGCCGCCAAACAAGCGGAGCGGGAGGCCAAATGGGCCGAGGAAGACCGCATTTACGCAGAGAAGCAGGCCGCCAAAGCCCAGCGAAAGCTGGACAGGGAGCGGGCGAAAAAACTGAAAGCCTTGCGAAAACTGGCACGACAGGCAGAGAAAGAACGCCGCCGTTTCATGAAATATCTGGAAAGGGAAAAACGAAGAACATATAAAACACCATAGAATATGAAAAAAACAGTACTGGTATCGGGTGGCGCCGGGTTTATCGGCAGCCATGTAACGGTAGAGCTCATTGAGGCAGGCTATGACGTAGTGGTGGCCGACAATTTTTCCAATTGCGACCGCACCTGCTACGAGGGCATTAAAAAAATCACCGGCCGGGAAGACATTCCGCTGGAAGTGATGGATTTTTGCGACGCGGCTGCCGTAAGGACCCTTTTCGCCAAATATCCCATCGACGCAGTCATTCACTTTGCCGCCTTCAAGGCGGTGGGAGAATCGGTGGCCAAGCCCCTGAAATACTATAAGAACAACCTCACCAGCTTCCTGAACGTGCTGGAGGCCGCCCAGGAAAAAGGCGGCTGCAATGTACTGTTCTCTTCATCGGCCACCGTATATGGCGAGCCCGACAGCGTGCCCGTAACCGAGGACACCCCGCGCAAACCGGCCACCTCGCCGTACGGAAACACCAAGACCATGTGCGAGGACATCCTGCGGGACACCGTGAAGGCCAGCGGCGGCGCCATCAAGGGCATCCTGCTGCGCTACTTCAACCCCATCGGCGCACATCCCAGCGCCCTGATTGGCGAACTGCCGCGCGGCGTTCCCAACAACCTGGTGCCCTTCATCACACAGACTGCCATCGGAAAACGCGAATGCCTGAGCATTTTTGGCAACGACTATCCCACGCCGGACGGCACCTGCCAGCGGGACTACATTGACATTGTGGACCTGGCCAAGGCGCACGTGTTCGCCGTCACCCGCATGATGGAAGGCAAGATGAAGCAGGACTGCGAGACCTTCAACGTGGGCACCGGCCGCCCCGTGAGCGTGCTGGAACTGGTAAACGCCTTCGAGAAAGTGAACGGGATCAAGCTCAACTACAAGTTTGCCCCGCGCCGCGCCGGTGACGTCACCGCCATCTGGGCAGACCCTACGCTGGCGTGTACCGAGATGGGCTGGAAAGCCACCCGCACGGTGGAAGAAACCCTCAAGGCCGCCTGGGCCTGGGAGAAACACCTTGCCGGGAAATAAGTTTTAGAAAACGGTAATTTGGACGTTCTCCAGGGCAATCATCTGGGGAACGTCTATTTTTACAGGCGCCTCCCACACGTGGAGTACCGCATTTTTTTCTTATCTTTGCAATCGTGTCTAAACGGAAACAGATAGCTTTTTCCCTTCTTGCGGTTGCGCTGGCGCTGCTGGCAGTGGCCGTATGGTTGTTTTTGGACCGCCCGCCCATGGGGCCTCCGGGGCCGCCGCCGGAAGGGCCGGAAATGTTCCAGGACTTCCCTGGCGGACCGCCGCCAGAGCCGTTTTTCGACGAGCCCGCGGACCATCGGCCTCCCCTCAAACCGGAATGGAAAATGGTGGTGGGAAGTATCCTGGCCATGTTAATGACCCTTTGTCTGGTCGCAGCCACCTATCTGCTCCGGAAAAACAAGCCGGCGCTTGCTCCGTCTTTACCACCGGAGTCGGATACCCCTGTACAAGTACAGACAGAGGCCCCCACCAGCATCAGCTTCAAGTCCGACTACAAAACGGTGACCATCCAACTGGACGATATCCGCTATATCGAGAGCATGAGCGAATACGTGAAAATCTACCTGGACAGCCAGGCGGATCCGCTGGTGGTACTTTACAGCCTCAAGCGGCTGGTAGAGGAACTTCCTGCTGACAAGTTCATGCGCATCCACCGTTCCTACATCATCGCCCTGAACCGCATCCGCCAGGCCAATGCCTCTTCCGTCGTGCTGGAGGCGCCCGTCACCACCTTGCCCGTCGGCGACAGTTATCGGCCCGCTTTCCGTAAATTCCTGGCCGAAAAGTAGCCTGTTCGCTGAAAAAAACCGCCCGTTCGCTGAAACTGTCCGTTTGTGGCAGCAATTTTGCCAATATTGTGGCGAAATTTGCTTTGTGCAACCATAAACGACGTGTACTATGAAGAAGGCTATGATTGGGCTCGCTATCCTGCTGGCGGCAGGAACGGGCTGCTCGAAAGAGAGCGTGAACAACAGTGCAGACTATGGCTCCGGCTCCAGTTCCGGAGTCAGCGGCGTGAGTACCCTGGACGTGACGGAAGACCAGGAAGACTTCATTGCCAACACCAATTTCGACCGCACCATTACCATTACTTTTAACGCGGGCGGAACGGCCAGCGTTTCCGGCGACGCCCACGGCATTGTGTCCGTGAGCGGCAACAAGGTCACCGCAGACAACACCACCACCTCCGAAAAAGTGCGCTACGAACTTTCCGGCAGCGCCACCGACGGTTATTTCAAAGTGTATTCCAACAACAAGCAGGCTATTGTTCTCAACAA
Organism: Bacteroidales bacterium UBA3764; assembly: GCA_002371115.1. GTDB lineage: Bacteria > Bacteroidota > Bacteroidia > Bacteroidales > UBA932 > Cryptobacteroides. Next base: position 73,390 of record DFFY01000097.1, on the reverse strand, counting down.
CCTGTCCCTTACCAATCCCAACGGTGCAGCCATCAACAACCAGGGGAAAAAGCGCTGCTTTGTGGTGGTTGGCGGCACCAACACCCTGGCCGACGGCAGTTCCTATACCGCTACGCCCTCGGACGAGGACGAGAAGGCCGCTTTCTTTTCTGAAGGGCAGCTTATCTTCAGTGGAGACGGCAGCCTCACCGTGAGCGCCAAGGGCAAAAGCGGTATTGTCTCCGACGACTACCTCCACTTTATGGCATCCCCTACCGTAAAGGTCACCTCCACCGCCGGTCACGCCGTGCGGGGTAAGGATGCCGTGATTGTGTCGGACGGCGTCCTGGAAGCCACGGCCAGTGCAGCCATGAAAAAAGGCGTTGCCTCCGACAGCCTGGTGTTGTTCAACGGCGGTGCCACTACCATAAAAGTAAGCGGAAGCACCGCCTATGACAGCGAAGACGCAGAATACAAATCCTCCGCCGGCGTCAAGGCGGACCAGCTGTTCATCATGAACGCCGGCACGCTCTCCGTTACCAACTCCGGCATCGGCGGAAAAGGCATCAGCGGCGACGGTCCGGCCTACTTCCAGGGAGGCTCCGTGAGCGTAAAGACAACCGGCACCAATTATGGTTCCAGTAGCTCCGGCGGCATGCGCCCCGGCAGCGGAAGCAGTTCCGGCAACAGCAAGAGCGCCAAAGGAATCAAGTTCGACGGCGACATCTACGTGAGCGGCGGCAGCATCAGCGCCAGTTCCTCCAATCATGAAGGCATCGAGACCAAAGGCAAGCTCACCATCACCAATGCCAGCGTTTACGCCTATTCCACCGGAGACGATGCCATCAACAGCCAGGGCGAGATGAACATCAGCGGCGGCTATGTGTACGGCCATTCCACGGCCAACGACGCTATAGACACCAACTGCGACATGAAGATTTCCGGCGGGTATGTGTTTGCCGTCACCACCAAGGGCAGCCCGGAGGTGGCGCTGGACGCCAACACCGAAGGCGGGTACAAGCTGTACATCTACAGCGGCGCAACAGTGGTGGCCTACGGTGGCCTGGAAAGCGGATATTCTGCCTCGCAGACCGTGTACAGCATGAGCGGCACGGCCAATGCCTGGAACGCCCTGTGGAACGGCAGTTCGTTCATTGCGGCCTTCAAGGCGCCGTCCGGCGCATCCAGCTTTGCCGTGAGCGCCCCGTCACTGAGCAGCGGCTACAAGGGCGTGAGCGTGGGCAGTTCCACTTATTGCAACGGCGTCTGGGCCACTTCCGGCATCTCCGGCGGCACGTCCGTGAGCCTGAGCAGTTATAGTGGCGGTGGTAATCAGGGGGGCGGTCCCGGAGGCGGACGTCCCGGAGGCGGACATGGTTGGTAATGAAAAAAATACTACATTTGTATCTTGATATGAAACGACTGATACTCATAGCGGCATGGGCCCTGCTGCTCCTTCCGGCGGCAGGGGCCCAGGAGCCGCAGAAATTGAACAAGAAAAACCTGGTGATCAAGGAATGGAACACCGACCCCAAAGGCGGCAACAAAGTCCTGGACCACGTTACTACTTTCTCCCCGGAAGGCAAGAAAATGGAAGAGACCGAGTACGGCAGCGACGGCCAGAAGTGGCGTAAGCGCTTTGAGTACGGGCCGGACGGCAAGGTGTCCCGCGAGCTGGTGTATGACAACCACAACCGGCTGCAGACGTACAAAACCTTCGAGTGGAACCAGTTCGGGAAAAAGAAGGTGCAGTACACCTACAACGCCAAGGGAAAACTCCTGAGCATCAAGCACTACGAATATCTTGCACAGGATGCCGGAGAGTAAGCACATATCCTTTGCGGAACCGCTGGAGGCGCTCTCTCCCATCACGCTGAAGGAAATGGACGGCATCAAACTGATGAACCGGATAGACTCCAAGTACCTGACGGACGAGGCTACGCTGCTCCGGATCCTGGACAGAGCCGCCCAGGCCGGCTACCGGGTGCTGGTGACCGAGCACATGCGGATAAGCCCCTACGACTCCGTGTATTACGATACGGCCGGGCTCAGGATGTTCTACGACCACCACAACCGGCGGCTGGTGCGGCAGAAAGTGCGTACCCGCAGCTACGTGAATTCCGGCGACACCTACCTGGAAATCAAGCGGAAGAACAACAAGGGCCGCACCAAGAAAAAGCGTATGGGCATTCCCACGGCGGAACTCATGGATTTTAGGACAGATGCCACCGCCTGCACCTACCTGGCAGAGCATTCCTGGTTCACCGCGCCGGAGCTCTCCCCTGTGCTGGAAACGCTGTTCCAGCGCATTACGCTGGTGAATCCGGCCCTGACGGAACGGCTCACCATCGACACGTTACTCAGTTTCAAGAACTTCCGCACCGGGAAGCAGACTTCCCTGCAAAACGCAGTGATTATTGAGCTCAAACAGGACGGCCGCGCCGCCAGCCAGATGAAAAGAATTCTGCTGGACCTCCGCGTAAAGCCGGTCCGCATAAGCAAATACTGCATTGCACTCACCCTGACGGACCCCGGGGCCAAGAGCGGCCGGTTTAAGCCCAAGGTACGACTCATAGAAAAAACCATTGGAAATAAATTAGTTACAATATGATTATCGACAAATTATTCCGCTTTGTCCAGGACGACCCGGCAGCCTTTGGCGACGTGGACGTGAACGACGACCTGCTCGTGGACGTGCAGACCATCACCGACGCCATGATGACGGTGGGCCAGAAGGTGGCTGAGCTGGGCATCCGTTTTGCCCTGAACCTCCTTGTGTGCTGGATCCTGGTGCACTGCTTCTATTACAAGAAGAGCAAGCGCCGGGACTACTACTTCACCTTCATGGTTTTCTCATCGGCCATGCTCATCCTGCTCTATATCATGGGCAATGTGGAAGTGGGCGTGGGGCTCACCCTGGGCCTGTTTGCCATCTTTGGCGTTATCCGTTACCGCACGGAGACGGTACCCATCCGCGAGATGACCTACCTCTTTGTGATTATCGCCCTGGCCGCCGCCAACGGCCTGGCACCAGTGTATCAGTTGGTGGATGTGGCCGCCGCACCGCACTATGTCATCAGCTGGGGCAGCGTGGCTGTGATGGCGCTGGTAAATGCGCTCATCATCCTGCTGGTATGGGTGCTGGAAAGCGAGAGCCTGGTCAAGCATACCACCACCAAGCTGGTGCTGTACGACCGCATTGAGCTCATCGTCCCGGAAAAACGCGCGGAACTCATTGCCGACCTGGAAAAACGCCTGGGCGTGAAGGTGGAGAACGTGGAGATTGGCCATGTGGATTTTCTGAAGGATTCCGCCTTTATCAAAGTGTATTATAACCTGCCCAAGGGGGAAGCCAATTCCGTGAACATGGTTACCCGGGCAAAAGATTATGTAGCCTGATGAAAAAATTAGCATTATCCGTTTTAGCGCTGCTGGCAGGTATCATGGCCCATGCACAGAGCGCCAGCTTCGCCGGACGAGCTTCGGTAGAGGCGGATTACAAGATTGTGAAGGGCCTCCACCTTTCCGTTGGGGAGGAGATTCGCAGCAATGACAATTTCTCTGCCCTGGGCAGCCTGCGCACCACCGTTGGCCTTTCCTACAAGCCCATCAAATACCTGAAAGTGGGAGTGGGTTATACGCTCATCAACCCGTGGAAAAACGGGAAGGAGATTGAGCTGGCGGACGAGAGCACAGCCAAGTACTATGGCTTCTGGGCGCCCAAGCACCGTTTCTTTGCCGATGTCACCGGCATCGTGCGTTGGGGCGATGTCCAATTCTCGCTGCGGGAACGTGTGCAGATGGACCACAATGCCGATTCCGACATGAACATTTACCAGGATCCCCGGAACAAGGTGGCCCTGCGCAGCCGCCTGGGTGTGAAGTACAAGGGCTGGAAAGTGGTGGAGCCGTACGCCAACTTTGAGATTCGTACCCAGTTGAACGGCGCCTGGGGCAGCACCGACGGCAGTCAAAAGACCAAAAAGGACGGCACCACCTATTATGACTATACGCCGGCGGGCTACACGCACGTGTACAATGACCGCTACCGCGGAGAACTGGGCGTGGAGCTGAACCTGGGGAAGCGCCATACGCTCAATCCCTATCTCCTGCTGGACTATCTGTCTGAATACGAGATTGATACCAACAAAAAAGGAACGCGGCTGTTCAGTGCCGCATACAGCAACTTGTTCCGCGTAAGCCTGGGGGTTGGCTATACTTTCAACTTTTGATTGTTAATTTTTTAAAAAATACTTTTGCATTCTCAAATTTAAGCCGTAACTTTGCCCTCACTAATTAGTTGGTTAGTTATTAATTATTAGCGCTATGAAAAAAGTATTTATGTCTGCAGCCGTCGTGGCCATGATGGTCGCCGCTGTAAGTTGCGAATGCAACAACTCAAAGAAAGCAGAATGTGAAGAAGCCAGCACCGAGCAGTGCGAAGAAACCAAAGCCGAGTGCGATTCCACCAAGACCGTGAAGGAGGCCGTGGAGAACGCCGCCGAGGAAATCAAGGACGCCGCTACCGACGCTGCCGTGAATGCCGTTGACAACGCCGCCGACGCTGTGAAGGACGCTATCCAGAAATAATTTCCGCTTCCTGTGAATGACATCCCGGGCTTTACAGTCCGGGATTTTTTGTATCTTTGCGCCCATGGATATCAGAATTGGCAACGGATACGACGTACACGCCCTGGCCCCGGGCCTGCCCATGTGGCTGGGAGGGGTGCGCATTCCCTCGGAAAACGGCTTTGTGGCCCACTCGGACGGCGATGTAGCCATCCATGCACTGTGCGACGCCCTGCTGGGCTGCCTGGCCCTGGGAGACATCGGCCATCTTTTCCCGGACACCTCCGACGAGTGGAAAGGCGTGGACAGCAAACTGCTGCTGAGCCGTGTGGTGGCATTGGTGCACGAGAAGGGGTATGCCGTTGGGAATGTGGATGTCACCATCGCCCTGCAAAAGCCCAAACTGGCACCGCACATTGCCGATATGCGCCGCACACTGGCCGGCATTTTGGGCGTAACGGAGGACCGGGTGTCCGTCAAGGCCACCACCACCGAGCGCCTGGGCTTCGTGGGCCGCTGCGAGGGCTGCGAGGTGTGGGCTACCGCCCTCCTCATAACAAAATAAGCCGCAGCTTCTCTGCGGCTCATTTATTCTATGTATGCGAGGCTTATTTGCCCAGGCCTTTCTTCACGCTTTCGCTGAGTTCATCGTACAGTGCATCGGTCTTTTCCAGCAGTTCCTTGCGGATACTGGTGAAGCAAAGCTTGGGGTTCTCTGCACCGGCGCTCTTAACCACCTTGTCACGCAGGTCATTGTACAGATCTACGGCTTTGTCAATGAGGCCTGTGATTTCATCCGCGTTCTTGCCGGGGTTCATGTTCAGGAACAGGGTGCAATCGTCAATGAAAGCGCCAATCACATACTGAATGTCTTTTTTGATGTCTCTAAGATTCATGTCTTTCTGAATTAATTCGATGCAAAGATAGTCATTTTTTTCATTCCAACCACGTTATCGAGAGTGAATAATCGATGTCCCGGTGTTCTACGCCCTCGTGGTCTTCGTAGGAGTCGTTGTAGTGGTAAAACAAGGTTTTTCCGGGTTCCAGCACCCACTGGTCGCCGCCGTTGCGGAAGGTGATGGAAGAATCGCTTATCTCCGTGATGCACAGGCCGATGAATCCCGCATAGTTCAGGGCGCCGGTTTTTGCCAGTACCGTCTCATCCGTGTGCTCGTCCCATTCATTATCCATGAGTGCCCAGCCTTTCTTTCTCCAGGAAATCTTGAGCTGGATATCCGTGGCCGGTCCTTCGGGCGTATTCCAATTCACCCGCTTCCGGCACTCGTCGGCATCCACAATGAGCACATAGGCATGGTCTTCGCCCAGGGTATCCCGGAGCACCTTGCCGGCATCGTCCCAATGCGCCTCGGGATTATCGCCGCACAGGGCACAGAAGGCCCCCAGGAAGGCTTTGTTCAGCTTTTCCCAGTCTCTTTCCCGCTCATAGGGTGAGCTGGAAAGCAGCACGGCGTCTTTGCCACAGTACAGGTTGAAGCGGTCGGCACAAAGCACATCCCTTGTACTCAGCATCTCCGGACGGACGAGCATGAAGTCGGTGGACAGGGCTATCATATCGGCCTTCATTGTGTAGGGCGATTCCGGATAGGTGCCCAGCTGGCGGCCGCTGTTCTTGTGCAGGCAATGACCCCAGAGGCCGGCGTCATTGAGGCTGTGATTCCGGTAGAACGCCAGGGCGGGAGAAGAATTTTGCCATCCTTTCCAAACCTCCTCGCATTCACGCCACATGGCGCTTTTCAGTTTGCCGGCCTCCTCCAGGTAGGCCGATATTGCCTGCCCGGCGTCCTCCCCTTTGACCATGAGTCCGCTAATCCAGCCGTCGATGTTTGTGCACACGGCCCTTTCCGTGCCGCCGGCGGGGTTGAATGCTTTGCCGATAATATCCATACGCAATCACCTTATTTCCCGCAAGTTAGCAAAATATCGAGAAAAAAGCAAAAGGATAGAGCGATAGCGGGAAATTTCGTATCTTTGTAGGGTATGGCAACAAGTGTAAAGAAAACCAAGTCCGTGTGGTTCTGCAGCCATTGCGGCAATGAATACAGCAAATGGATGGGCCGATGCCCAGCGTGCGGGGAATGGAACACCATGGTGGAGAAGGAAGTGGTGACCGGCGGCAGCAAGGCCACGGCCATGACGGTGCCCGGGGGCTCCCGCAAGCCGGAGCCGCTCAAGGACGTGTCCACTACACAGGAGGACCGCGTGTCCCTGGGCAGCGCCGAGGTGGACCGGCTGCTGGGCGGCGGCATCGTGAAGGGTTCGCTGGTGCTCATGGGCGGTGAGCCGGGTATCGGCAAGAGTACCCTTTCCCTGCAACTGCCCCTGCACTCCCCCGCCCTCAGGACGCTCTACGTCACCGGCGAGGAAAGCGTGAAGCAAGTGAAAATGCGCGCGGACCGCCTGGGCGGAGACGCCTCCGGCATCCTCATTTACAGCGAGACGGACATGGGCGAAATCCTCAAACAGGCGGAAGAAACGGCCCCGGACCTCATGATAGTGGACTCCGTGCAAACCATGTACTGCCAGCACGTGGATTCCACCGCCGGCAGCGTGAGCCAGATCAAGGAAGTGGCGGCCCAGCTGCTGCGCTTTGCCAAATCGACAGGCATCCCGGTGCTCCTGATTGGCCACATTACCAAGGAAGGCACCATTGCCGGACCCAAAATTTTGGAACATATTGTCGATGTGGTTTTGCAGTTCGAGGGCGAGAATCGCGGCGCGTACCGCGTGCTCCGGAGCATCAAAAACCGCTTTGGAAGCACCTCAGAGCTGGCCGTATTCGAAATGACCGGCACAGGCCTCCGGGAGGTGGCCAACCCCTCGGAAATGCTCATTCCCATGCACGAGGAAGGCCTCAGCGGCACGGCCATATCGGCCATGCTGGACGGCAACCGGCCGTTCCTGTTTGAGGTACAGGCCCTGGTGTCCAGCGCTGTATATGGCACCGCCCAGCGCAGCGCGACGGGCTTCGACGTGAGGCGCCTAAACATGCTCCTGGCCGTACTGGAGCGCCGCGCCGGCTTCAAGCTAGGGCAGAAGGACGTGTTCCTGAACATGGCCGGCGGCCTGCGCATCACAGACCCGGCGTGTGACCTCGCCGTCATTGGCGCCGTGCTGTCATCCACCTTCGACTACCCCATCCCGGCCGATGTATGCTTTGCCGGAGAGGTGGGCCTGAGCGGAGAAATCCGTCCCGTTTCCCAAGCCGCCCGCCGCGCCGTGGAAGCCGCCCGCGTGGGCTTCAAACGCATCTTCGTGAGCTCCTACACCCACCTGGACCAAAAGCCGCAAGGCATAGAAGTGGTAAAAGTGGCAGACATCCCCGCCCTGGTACGCGCATTGTTTAAATAGCGTAAAAATGGTATCTTTGTAGTTTATTATAGAATTTGAGATATGGCCAAACTGTTCAACTTTGGATTCTTCGGGACCAACGAGCACCGGGTGTTCAACTACAAGCCCCGGTACTATGACCCGGAGGAGGAAAAACGCCGTCAGCTATTCGGCGACGTGGACGGCACCAATGAGAAAGCCCGTGAGAACGGCGAGTATGTGCCCGGCAGCAGCCTGCGCGGCGCCTTCCGCGGCGGCAACTACCAGAAAACCCGCTCGGACATGCGCACCGTCCACACCATCATCACCATCGTTACGGGGGTCCTCATCGTCCTGGTGCTCATCTATATCTCCAAATTCTTTGAATTGCTATAACATGAGTGGAAGGTTCTATACCCTCTGAAACCTATGGCCACCCTCGGCCATATTAGAGGGAGGGGCCCGCCGCGAAGCGGTGGGAGGGACGAGGAGCAAAGCGACGAAGGGTTTCAGAGGGTATAGAACCTGGAACGACAAAATATGGAATTAAGGATATTACCGAAAAATATCGCAGACATGATTGCTGCGGGGGAAGTGGTCCAGCGCCCGGCCTCCGTGGTAAAGGAGCTCATGGAGAACGCAGTGGATGCCGGCGCAACGGATGTCAAGGTGATGATTGCCGATGCCGGCCGCACGCTTATCCAGGTGATAGACAACGGCTGCGGCATGACGCCGGACGACGCCGTCCTGTGCTTTGAACGGCACGCCACCAGCAAACTCGCATCGGCGGAAGACCTGCACCATATCCTTACCTTTGGTTTCCGCGGAGAGGCGCTGGCCTCCATCGCCGCCGTGGCGGAAGTGACCCTGCGCACCCGCATTGGGAGCGAAGAAGCCGGCGTAGAGGTGCTCATGGCCGGTTCCGAGAACAAAGGAACCCGCGAAGTGAGTTGCCCCGTGGGCACCAACATTGCCGTGCGGAACCTCTTTTACAACATCCCCGCGCGGCGCAAATTCCTCAAAAGCGACAACGTAGAGTTCCGGCACATCGTGGAAGAGTTCCAGCGCGTGGCGCTCACCCGGCCGGACATTGCTTTTTCGCTCACCCACAACGGACGCGAGGTCCATGTGGTAAAGGCCGCCAAAAGCTACAAATTCCGCATCCAGGACCTGCTGGGGACGGGGCTCATCGGCGAGCTCATGGACATTGAGGCCGATACTTCCATCGCTACCCTGCGGGGGTACGTGGGCAAACCGGAAAGTGCCCGGAAGGTGCTTGGCAACCAGTTCTTCTTTGTAAACGGGCGCTATTTCCGCAGCCCTTACCTGAACAAGGCCGTGATGAAGGCCTATGAAAACCTGATTCCGGAAGGCAGCACGCCGTCCTACTTCATTTACCTGGACGTGGATCCCGGCACGGTGGATGTGAATATTCATCCCACCAAGGCGGAAATCAAGTTCGAGGAGGACCAGCTGCTGTTCCAGACGGTGTTCGCTGCCGTGAAAGAGGCCATGGGGCGCGCCAGCGTGGCGGGCTCCATCGAGTTCGACAATCCGGAGGCACGGGACATTCCCGTGATGGGGACGCAGTTCCAGGAATACCGGCCCTCCAGCACGCCCACAGTGGGGGTGGATTGGAATTACAATCCGTTTGAGCAGGAGGAGGGAGGAGATACACTCGGCCCTGCGGGCCTCGGTATGACAGAAAAGGGCCTCGGTATGACAGGGTTGCCCGGTCAGGCCGGGCATGACGGTGGGTTCCCCGAGCATGACGGTGGGACGCGGCGGTACACGGACCCCAACCCGAACTACGGGGCACTGTTCGAGGACCGGACGCTGCCCACGGCACAGGTGCTGGTGGTCCAGGGCCGGTTCATCCTTACCCAAAGCGCCAGCGGCATCATGATGGTACACATTCGCCGGGCGCGGGAACGCCTGCTCACGGACCGTTTCCTAAAGGCCCTCCACGAAGGCATCCACGTTACCCAGACCGCCCTCTTTCCCGTGCAGGTGAACGTGGGCGTGGAAGGCCGCCTCACCCTGGACGAGCACGCGGAAATGCTCCGCCAGCTGGGCTTTGACATGGCCCCCTTCGGCCCGGATACCGTAGTGGTAAACGGCGTTCCGGAAGGCTACAGCGCCGATTCTTCCTCCGTGGAGACCCTGGTGCAGGACATCCTGCTCATCCTCTCAGACGATACCCAAGCCTTGCCGGAGGTAATGGAACAGTCGCTGGCGCAGAAGTTCGCTGTCCTGGGCGCTTCCGGCAGCCCCCGCCTGAATTCCCCGCTGGAGGCCCAGCGCCTGATAGACGCCCTCCTGCAAAGTGAAAACCCCGAATTTACCGCCTCCGGACGGCGCATCATCGCCATTGTCCAGGCCGACGAAATTGAAAAACGATTCTAAATGGCCAATCCACTTGAAAATATTCCGGTTGTAACCCGCAACCTGCTGTATGTGAACGTCATCATGTTTGTTGCTACGCTCATCAACCCGGCGTTCATGAAGGACACCTTTGCCATGGCTTTCCCGCTGAGCACCGAGTTCCGCTGGTGGCAGCCCGTCACGCACATGTTCATGCACGACGGTTTCATGCATATCTTCTTCAACATGTATTCGCTGGTGATGTTCGGCATGGTGGTGGAAAGGGTCCTGGGCACCAAAAAGTTCATCTGGTTCTACCTTATCACCGGCTTTGGCGCCGTGCTGCTGCATACCGGCGTGGAGTTCCTGGAGGTGCAGCAACTCCTTGCCAAGTACCCGGGGGTATCGGCCCAAAGCATTTACAACAGCATTCCGGGTGTACTGGGCGCGTCCGGTGCCGTGTATGGCGTGCTGGTGGCGTTTGCCATGCTGTATCCGGAGGCCAGACTCACGCTCATTTTCCCGCCCGTGACGCTGGACGCCAAGTGGTGGGTGATTATCTTTATCGGCATTGAACTGCTTACCGGCATCACCGGCACGCAGATGGGGGTGGCGCATTTTGCCCACCTGGGCGGCGCGCTGTTTGGCTGGCTGCTAATCCGCTACTGGCGCAAGACCGGCAAACTGTACAGATAAATGGCTGCGCCCAAGAAAAAAGAGCGGCATTGGCTGTCGCACCTGTCGTTTGGCACGCTGTCGCTGGTGATGGCGGGGCTGCTGGTGCTGGCCTATCTGTCCGTGGTGGTGGACCCGGCCCAAGCGTGGTTCTTTACGCTCTTCGGCCTGCTCTACCCTGTGGTGCTGCCAGCTACGGTGCTGCTGTTCGTGTGGTCGCTGCTGCGGCGCTCCCACATGCGCCTGCTGCTCCTTGTCGTTCTGCTGCCCTCGCTCTTTTTCTTTGGCCGATACGTCCAGTTCCGCCGCTCTGCACCCGCGGAGGAAGGCGCCCTGAAGGTGGTTTCCTACAATGTGGGGCTATTTGTGCACGGACCGGAAGGGGCGGACCGGCTGGTCCTGGCAGACTCCGTAAGCCGCTGGCTGCGGGCCCAGGACGCGGACCTCATCTGCCTGCAGGAGTTCTTCCTGCCCAATGAGGTATCCATGGACAATTGGATCAAGCGTCACTTCCCCGGTTATAAGGCTGAGTATTACGTATTTACCGGGAAGCGCGGCGCTTTTGGCAACCTCACGCTGTCCCGGCGCCCCGTGGCGGACAAGGGGAAAATCAACTTTGAGCGCTCCACCAACCTGGCCCTGTGGACGGACGTGCGGCTGGATAGCAGTGTTTTCCGGCTATATAACTGTCACTTTGAGAGTTACAACATTTCCCTGTCCAACTTGGTGAAGAAGGACGGCGCCGTGGAAGAGACAGAGCGCAAGATGCGCCGGTCCATCACCGAGCGGCCCAAACAGGTGGCGGAAGTGATGCGCGGCGTGGACAGCGCCCCCGTGCAATCGCTGGTGCTGGGCGACTTCAACGACAATCCCCTCTCCTACACCTACATGCGCCTGCTGCGCGGCCGCCACGACAGCTTTGTGAAGGCCGGCAAGGGCTTTGGCGCCACCTACCGCACCCTGTGGCCGCTGTTAAGAATCGACTATATCCTGTATCCAACTGGCCTGCAAGCGGTTACCTACGAGGTGCCGCATGTGGACTACTCAGACCATTATCCTATTATCGCCACGTATTATGAAACCGGAAGAAATACTCGCTGAGGCCTTGCGCGTGGTGCGCGAAGGCGGGACCATTCTGTACCCCACGGACACCGTATGGGGGCTGGGCTGCGACGCCACCAACGCTACGGCGGTAGCACGCATTTTTGAGATTAAGCAACGGGCCGATTCCAAGAGTCTGGTGCTGCTCTCCAGCGACCTGGACATGGTGGCCAAGTACGTGAAGGAGATTCCTTCCATCGCCGTGGACCTGGTGGAGGTGAACGACGCTCCCATGACCATCATCTATCCCGGCGCCATTTGCTCGGAGACCGGCGACAAGTGGCACCTGGCGGCCAATTGCGTGGCGGCCGACGGCACCGTAGGCATCCGCATTCCGCTGGCCGATTGGTGTAAACAGCTGGTATTCAAGCTGGGACGGCCCATTGTATCGACATCGGCCAATATCTCCGGCGAACCCACGCCACAGCGTTTTTCCGACATTCCGCAGGAGATCAAGGATGCCGTGGATTTTGTGGTACCGCCGTCCGTGGATACGGCTTCCACCGGCCGCGCGTCGCAGATTCTCAAGGTGGGCCTGCGCGGTGAGATTGAGATTATCCGGAAATAGGCCATGGAGCTGTTCTACGCATACGAGGTGAGCGGCGGTATGTGCCTGCTGGACGCGGAGGAAAGCGGGCACTGCGTGCGCGTGCTGCGGCACCGGACCGGGGACGAGATTGACGTCATTGACGGGCTGGGAACGCTGTACCACTGTTCGCTGGTGGACGATTCGCCCAAGGGGGCCCAGGCACAGGTGCTTTCCTCCGTTCCGGGCTTTGGCGCGCATCCGTATCGGCTCACCATTGGCTGCTGCCCCACCAAGAACAACG
>DFFY01000097.1:5221-60475 GCA_002371115.1 Bacteroidales bacterium UBA3764 | reverse complement strand
TCGAGTGGTTCGTGGAAAAGGCCACGGAGCTGGGGGTCGATGTCATTGTTCCGCTCATTGGCGAGCGCTCCGAGCGGCGGGTGTACAAGACCGAGCGGGCGCAGCGCATTGCGCTCTCCGCCACCAAGCAGTCGCTCAAGGCGCGGATTCCGGAGATTTGGGAGCCCGTGAGCGTGAGCTCCTTCGTCGCTGATGCTCCTCAGGATGACAAGGGGCTGGCGGAGCTCCCCTCCTGTCATTCTGAGCGAAGCGAAGAATCTCTCAAACTCATCGCATACTGCTTCGAGGAGGAGGACGCCCCGCGCATCAGCATCCGGGAGGCCCTGGAGGGGTATGAGGGGACTTCTGTTACCGTTCTCATCGGCCCGGAAGGGGACTTTTCTCCGGAAGAAGCCCGGCTGGCGCTGGCTCAGGGCTACATTCCCGTGCACCTGGGCGCCTCCCGCCTCCGCACGGAAACCGCCGCCGTCACCGCCGCGGCTGCCGTTTACTTCCGCTACATGCAATAGCCGGTTAGGCCTGTACAACGGCCAAGGTGGCAATGGAGATGCGTACGGAGGGCCCCAGGGCGCTCCGTACTGCGTTGTAGCAGGCGGCGAGGGTGGCTCCGGTGGTGAAGGTGTCGTCCACCAGGAGGACATGCTTGGCCGGAAAGGCGTGCCTGAGGGCAAAAACGCCTTGCACGTTCTTTACGCGGGCCTCCGCGTCCAGCCTGGTCTGGCTGCGGGTGCGCCGGACACGGACCAGGTCTCCGGTGCGGAGCTGCGCATGCAGGGCCTGGGCCAGCTGGGCGGCTATCACCTCCGCCTGATTGTAGCCGCGGCGCCATTGCCGCCACCAGTGCAGCGGGACGGGCAGCACCGTGTCCACATCGGCAAAATGCGCCTGCCGGGCCATGTGGGCTCCCAGCCGCTTGGCGAAGAATCGTCCTGCCTGGATGTTGCCGCCGTACTTGAGGGAGCGAGGAATGAGTTTGTAGGGGTTTTCATGGTGATAGAACAGCAGCGCGGCGGCAAAGGCATACTGCATGTTTTCTCCTTCTGGCCGCTGCCGCTCCAACAGGGCGTTGAACTGGTCCGCCATGGGGTTGTGGGCCTGTTCCCAGTTGTGCGTCTCCGGCAAATCTGCCGCACACCAAATACACAGGTGCTGCTCCTGCAGCCCCAACTGCCGCCCGCACACCAGGCATTCCCGCGGCATCACCAAGTCCATCACTTCGCGTATCATGGTGCAAAGATACACTTCTGTCCAAAACCGCTTCCAGCAGGCTGGTCGGTAAGTACCTGATTATCAGCAAGATGCTAATAATCCTCGGCTCTTTTTGCGCCGAGGATTTTCAGGAAAACGCTATGTGTCAATGATTTAGCGACCAGCCAGTAAAGGTGACGGAAGGGGGCATAGGGTGGCCATATGCCCCCTCTCCTGCTAGGCACGGAGTGCGCGCATGGCGTTGAGGACGGCCAGGACGGTGACGCCTACATCGGCAAAGACGGCCATCCACATGGTGGCGAGACCCAGAACGGCCAGCAAAAGCACCAGGACCTTGATGCCAATCGCAAAAGCGATGTTTTCCTTGGCGATGGCGATGGTCCGGCGGGCGATGCGCACGGCGGCGGCAATCTTGGAGGGTTTGTCGTCCATGAGGACCACGTCGGCAGCCTCGATGGCGGCGTCGGAACCCAGGGCGCCCATGGCGATGCCTACATCGGCACGGGTGAGGACCGGAGCGTCGTTGATGCCGTCGCCCACGAAGGCGAGCGTTCCGGCGGATAGCAGGCGTTCCACCTGCTCCACCTTCTGCGCGGGCAGGAGGCCGGCATGGAATTCATCCACACCCAGCTGTTTAGCCACCGCTGCCGCCACGCTTTCCTGGTCGCCGGTGAGCATGACGGTGCGTTGCACGCCCGTGGCTTTGAGTTCCGCCAGCGCCGGGGCGGCATCGGCCTTAATGCGGTCGCTGATGACCACGTGCCCGGCATAGACGCCGTCCACCGCCACGTGAATGATGGTGCCTTCGTGGTGGCAGGGACGCCAGGCGGCGCCCACCGTTTCCATGAGTTTGCTGTTGCCCACGGCCACTTTCCTGCCATTGATGGTGCCGATGATGCCCTGGCCGGCCGTCTCCTGGATATCGGCCACGGTGCAACTGTCCTTCTCGTCCGGATAAGCGTTCAGAAGGGCCATGGCGATGGGGTGTGTGGAGTGCCGCTCCACATGCGCAGCCAGGTGCAGAAGTTCCTGCTGGTCAAGCTCTTGAGGATGCACAGCCGTCACTTCAAAGACGCCTTCCGTGAGCGTACCGGTTTTGTCGAAGACCACCGTCTGCAGCTTGGAGAGCCGGTCCATGAGGTTGGACCCCTTGATGAGGATGCCCTTCTTGGAAGCGCCGCCCAGGCCGCCGAAGAAGGTCAGCGGAACGGAAATCACCAGCGCGCAAGGGCAGGACACCACCAGGAATAGCAGACCGCGATAAATCCACGTGGCCCATTCCCCGGTAATCAGGGACGGGACGATGGCAACCAGCACCGCCAGCACCACAACGATGGGCGTATATACTTTGGCGAAACGGGTGATAAAGCTCTCGCTCCGGGACTTGTTCTCTGCGGCATTCTCCACCAGGTCCAGAATTTTGGCGGCGGTGGATTCGCCGAAGACCTTGGTGGTTCTCACGCGCAGCACGCCGCTCTTGTTCACGCAGCCGGAAAGGATTTCATCGCCCTCGTGGACGCTTCTGGGCATGCTTTCGCCGGTGAGCGCCACGGTGTCCAGGCTGGAGTGGCCGTCCAGGACCACGCCGTCCATCGGCACTTTTTCTCCAGGTTGAATGACGATAACCTCGCCGGGGGTCACCTCCTCCGGCTTCACGGTGACAAGATTCCCGTCCCGTTCCACATGGGCTGCATCGGGCCGAATGTCCATCAGGTGCGCGATGGATTTGCGGCTGTTACCTTCGGCCTTTTCCTCGAACCATTCGCCCAGCTGGAAGAACAGCATCACAAAAACGGCCTCCGGGAACTGCGTTTCCGCTCCGGGCATAAAGCCGATACCCAGCGCGCCCAGCGTGGCCACGCTCATGAGGAAGTCCTCGCTGAGCGCCTCGCCGTGCAGCAGGCCCTCGGCGGCCTCCTTCAGGGTGTCCCACCCTACCACCAGGTACGGGACCAGGAACAGCAACAGGTACTGCCAGGTGGCCCAGTCGGTGTATTTTTCGATGATTACTGCGCCGATGAGCAACACCGTGGCGGCGAGGATTTTGGTCAATCGGCCCTGGCCCTCTTCCTCCTCGTGGTGGTGGTGGTGCTCGTGGATATGTTTCTCTTCCATGATTTACAACTTTTGTTGCAACAAAGGTACGCACTCCTTGCTGCAACCCGGTTGCAAACAGAAATCCCCCACGCCACGCTGGCTGCCAAGTGCCTGATACTCAGCAGAATACTGAAAATCCTCGGCTCCTTTTGCGCCGAAGATTTACAGGAAACGACTGATACTCAACAAGTTATTAACCAGCGTGGTTTTTGCCCCTCCTGCCAGCCGCAAGATTGGGCTGGCCGGTAAACCCTTTGCGCACAGCGAGTTACGGATATTCCTCGGCGCAAAAGGGGCCGAGGATTATCAGGAAAGGGTTATGTATCAATGGGTTAGCGGCCAGTGTTAAATGAGATACACTCGCTTCGCTCGGTATGACAGAGAAAGGCGGCCTACGTATGACAAAGAAAGGCGGCCTACGTATGACAAAGAGGGCTTGTGGAATAGGGCAACTTAACAATACATGCCGCCGTTCACGGCGATGACCTGGCCGGTGACGTAGGAGGAGAGGTCGGAGCCCAGGAAGAGGGCCACGTTGGCCACTTCCTCCACGGTGGCGCCGCGCTTCAGCGGAATGAGCTTGATGAACTCGTCCTTCACGGCCTGGGGCAGGACCTCCGTCATTTCCGTGAGCACATAGCCCGGGGCGATGGCATTGGCCCGGATGCCGCGGGGCCCCATCTCCTTGGCCACAGACTTGGCCATGGCAATGAGGCCGGCCTTAGAGGCGGAGTAGTTCACCTGGCCCGGATTGCCTGTTTGCCCGGCAATGGAAGCCATGTTGATGATGCTCCCGCTCTTCTGGCGGGCCATCACCGGCACCACGGCGTGCAGGAAATTGAAGGCGCTCTTCATGTTCACGGCAATCACCGCATCCCACTGGCCTTCGCTCATGCGCATCACCAGGCCGTCCTTGGTAATGCCGGCATTATTTACAAGAATGTCGATACGGCCAAAATCGGCCACCACCTGGGCCACCACCTCCTGCGTCTCGTCAAAATTGGCGGCATTGGAGGCATAGCCCTTCACCTTCACACCCAAGGCCTCCAGCTCCGAAACGGTCTGTAACGCCACCTCGTTAATCTCCAGGTCCGTGAAAGCAATGTCTGCGCCTTCGGCAGCATATTTAAGGGCGATGGCTTTGCCGATTCCCCTTGCAGCGCCCGTAATGAGGGCCACTTTACCAGATAAAAGTCCCATATTATTTCTTTAACTTATACACCAAATTGATGAGCACGGAGCCCAGGATGCCGGAACAAAGCGAGCCCATGAGTACAGCGATTTTACCGGCGTCCCGCAGGTGCTGCGTCACCTCCGGCGCAATGTCCGGCCCGGCGAATGACAGCGTATCCACAAAGATACTCATGGTAAAGCCGATACCGCCCAAACACGCCACGGCAAAGAGCATGGGCCAGGACGCCTTGTCCGGCATGGCGCCCACCTTGCACTTGATGGCAATCCAGGACGCCAGCGTAATGCCCACCGGCTTACCCAGCAGCAGGCCCAGGAAAACGCCCAGCCCCACGCTGCCCAATACAGGGTCCACGGCCTTGAACACATTGAAATAGGAGATGTCCGTAATTTCCACCCCCGCATTGGCAAGGGCGAACACCGGCATAATCAGAAAATTGACGATGGGGTTCAGCGTGTGCTCCAGCCGGTAGGACGGCGGAATGGTTTTCCGGGTAAGGCTACTGAGCCGGCGCAGGTAATGCCGCTCGGGCCCATTGGGAAAATCGGCCCCAACCTGGGCGGCCTCCGCCTCCACCAAGCCCGACCACAGGATTTTGGACCGTCTGTGGAACTTGGCCTTGTTGTAGCGGGCCTCCATGGGGATGAACATGGCCATGACCACGCCCGTCATGGTGGCGTGGATGCCGCTGTAGTAGAACAGGAACCACACAATGATGGCCGGGACAAAGTAGAAGCCTAAGCGCTTCTCTCCCAGGCGTTTCATGAGCGCCACAAAGAGCACCACGCACAGCGCTACCAGCAGCAGCGGCAGGTTGATGTTGCCGCCGTAGAACAGCGCCACCACCAGGATGGCTATAAGGTCATCGGCAATGGCCAGCGCCGTCAGGAACACCTTCAGCGAAACGGGCACCTTGTCTCCCAGGATGGAGAGGATGCCCACCGCAAACGCAATGTCCGTGGCCGTAGGAATGCCCCAGCCGGAAGCGGCCAGCGTGCCTTTATTGACAAAGGTGAAGATGAGCGCCGGCATCACCACGCCACCGAAGGCGGCAATCACCGGCAATATGGCTTTTTTGAAGGACGATAACTCCCCACACACCACCTCGCGCTTGATTTCCAGGCCCACCGTGAAGAAGAACACCACCATGAGGATGTCGTTGATGAACTTCTCCATGGTCATGTCCCGCGGGAAGTACCAATCCACCAGCCCGTCCGGCGAGGCCACATGGGCGGTCAGCTCCGTATGCAGGAAATTGTGATACGCCTCTTTCGTGAAGGGCAGGTTGGCCAGCAACATGGCCAGCACTACGCAGCCCAGCAGGATAACACCGTTCGCCCACGGCTGCTTGCGAAAACTCTTTTGCGAAATGCGGAAGTTGTGCACTTCCTTGTTCCACCAATAAATAGGAATCAATGCCATCATCCAAAAATATACTTCTTCTGTTCAGGGGTAAGGGTGTCGATCCGGACGCCCCAGTCCGCGAGTTTGCGGAACGCGATTTCCTGGTCAATCTCCCGCGGGACATTGTTCAGGCGGGCGCTCAGCCGGCCTTTGTGCTCCACCAGATAGCGGGCGCTGAGTGCCTGGATGGCAAACGACATGTCCATGATCTCGGCCGGATGGCCGTCGCCTGCCGCGAGGTTCACCAATCGGCCCTCCGCAATGATGTACACGGTACGGCCGTTTGCCAGCGTATATGCCTCGATGTTGTTGCGCGCGGGCCGATGGGACACCGCCATGGCCTTGAGCTTGGCCACGGCCACCTCCACGTCAAAGTGCCCGGCGTTGCAGCAGATGGCCCCGTCCTTCATGCGCAGGAAGGCTTCCGGGCCAATCACATCCTCGCAGCCCGTCACCGTCACAAAGAAATCGCCCTGCCCGGCGGCCTCCAGCATGGGCATCACCTTGAAGCCGTCCATCACCGCCTCCATGGCCTTCACAGGATCCACTTCCGTGACGATGACCTCTGCGCCCAGGCCCTTGGCCCGCATGGCCACGCCCTTGCCGCACCAGCCGTAGCCAGCCACCACCACGTTTTTACCCGCGACGATGAGGTTGGTGGTGCGGTTGATGCCGTCCCACACGCTCTGGCCGGTGCCATAACGGTTGTCGAACAGGTGCTTGCAGTCTGCATCGTTCACCAGCATCATGGGAAACTTGAGCGCGCCAGCGGCGTCCATGGCCTTCAGGCGCAGGATGCCGGTGGTGGTTTCCTCGCAGCCGCCAATCACGCCCGGAACCAGCTCCGGGAACTCCTTGTGCAGGGTGGTTACCAGGTCGCCGCCATCGTCAATGATAATGTTGGGGCCGGCCGACAGGACGCGGCGGATGTCCGCGAAGTATTCCTCCTGAGTGCAGCCGTGGATGGCGAAGACGTTGAGGCCCTCGTGCACCAGTGCGGCAGCCACGTCGTCCTGGGTGCTCAGCGGGTTGGAACCGGTGATGTACATATCGGCCCCACCAGCCGCCAACACCTCGCACAGGTGGGCCGTCTTGGCCTCCAGGTGCACGCTCAGGGCCACCTTGAGCCCCTTGAACGGCAGCGTTTTCTCAAAATCCTTCTGGATGCCGTCCAGCAGGGGCATGTGGCTCCGGACCCAGCTCAGCTTGAGCTCGCCGCTCTCCCACAGGTTGATATCTTTGATATGGTTTGCCATAATGCTTTTGAATGAGGGCACAAAGGTACAAATTATTTGTGGCTTTTCCACACCGATAAGGCCAACAGGAATTGCGCCGGACAAACTCCATGCAGAAAGCATTCTTTCACGCCCGGCCGGGCACACCCAAGCGCACAGATATGGCCTGAATTGTGCGGGAGACTATGCGGTAGCCTCACCTGACGCACAAAAACGCCTTGTTTTGTCCGGGAGCTCATGCTCCGAAACCTTTACCAACCTCTTTTGCCGAGAATCAAGAGACCTGCCAGCCCCCCCCCGGACCAGTATCACTCGGAATAGCATGGGATGTATTTACTGACAATCAACTGATCACGTGATAACGGGCGGGCACTGGGTGCACGGCGTAACGCACTTAGGCCCGAAAATGCGCTCGTTTAATTTTTCTTTATCGGCATAAATTATTATTTTTGAGGAAAATTAAACCATTCTTGACCATGTTCGCAAAAGAAGTATATGTGCGTCGCAGGGCTACGCTGCTGCAGAAGATGCAGGAGGCGGGGGCCCAAGGGCTTATTCTGTTGGTGGGAAACGCGGAAGCGCCGGCCCAGTACAAGGACAATTGCTACAAATGGCGCCAGGACAGTTCCTGGCTGTATTTCATGGGCCTGGACGAGCCGCTGATGGCCGCCCTCTTAGACATTGACGCCGGCACGGAAACGCTCTTTGCAGACGATGTAGAGATTGACGATATTATCTGGATGGGGCCGCAGCCGTCCGTGCGTTCCAAGGCCGATGCCGTGGGCGTAGCGGAAACAAAGCCCTACGGTGCCCTGGAGCAGGCCGTAGCCGCCGCCCGGGCCGCAGGACGCGCCATCCATTTTCTGCCGCCGTCCCGCTACTACAACACCCTCAAGCTCCAGCAGCTGGTCCCTGGCGGCCAGCCCTCGGAGGCCCTGATAAAGGCCGTCATTTCCATGCGCCTAATTAAGGAAGCCATTGAAATTGAGGCCATTGACGAGGCGTGCGCCCTGGGCTATGAGATGCACTGCGTGGCGCGGGATGCGATTGTCCCGGGCATTATAGAGCAAGATATTGTGGGCAAGATGGAAGGCGTGGCACTGGCCAAGGGCTGGGGCGTGTCCTTCCCCACCATCCTCACCCAGCACGGGGAAACGCTGCACAACCACATTCACGACAAAGTCATCGAGCCGGGCAAACTCATGGTGATTGACGCCGGCGTGGAAAGCAATGCGCACTATGCCAGCGACTTCACCCGCACCTACCCTACCTCCGGCAAGTTCACCCAGAAGCAGCGGGAAGTATATCAGATTGTCTATGACTGCAATGAGCTGGCCTTCCGGATGGCCAAGCCCGGCATCACCTACCGGGAAGTGCACCTGGCCACGGCCCGTAAGATGCTGGAAGGGCTTCAGGCGCTGGGCCTTGTTAGAGGAGACCTGGATGAGATGGTAGCCAAGGGCATCGCCGGCCTGTTCCAGCCGCACGGCCTGGGCCACAACATGGGCCTGGACGTGCACGACATGGAAGACCTGGGCGAGAACCTGGTGGGCTATGACCCGGACCAGCAGCGCGCCAAACAGCTGGGCCTGGGTTCCCTGCGCATGGCCCGCCGCCTGGTTCCCGGCCACGTGATTACGGACGAACCCGGCATATACTTCATCCCCGCCCTCATCGAAAAATTCAAGAAAGAGGGCCTGGGCGGAGACTTCGTGAACTACGCCAAGCTGGAAAGCTATTACGACTTTGGCGGCATCCGCATAGAGGATGACGTCCTCATTACGGAAAACGGCGCCCGCCGCCTGGGCCCCAAACGCCTCCCGGCCAGCCCGGACGAGGTGGAAGCCGCCATGCAAAAATAAGCCCCGCCTATGTCCCGCATGCTCACCTACCCCGGTTTTTCCGTGGTCTTCATCCAAACCTTCTCGGTGCACCACACCAAGGAGTTCGTTCTCCCGGAAGCGGCCTGCGCGCAAATGCATACGGAATTTGAGGACTATGACCCCGCCCGCGAAGTGTATGTGGAGAAGGCCGATGCCCTCCGGATACCCATCGCCCCGGTAGAAAAAGATATTGAAAATCAAATATTTGTAAAAGGCGATGTGCGTCGGTACAGCCTGCGCGGATTCGACTTCACCATGCCCATTGTCCCGGCGGAGGACGAAGCCATTTACCCCGTCACGCTCAAGGGCCGCTGCAACGTGGAGATGAACCTGTTCTTCGGGCACACGGTTTCCATTACGTACCGATTCCTCTTCGACGGCCACGCCTGCACGCTGTCCAAAGCCGTCACCACGGACCACATCATCGCCTTCCTGAGCAACTGGCTCAGCGCGGAGTTCTGGTCCAAGGAGGAGGGCGGCGACAAAACCGCCATCGACTATGAAACCCATTTTGCGGTAGATGCCATCTGGTTAAGTGCCGATGGTCACCCGCTCCAGGAACCGGAAGCCATCGGAAACCTGGGCACCGGCCGCAGCTTTGACGCCGTGGCCCTGCGCTACAAGAACTTCATCTACCAGCACTGCTCCCGCTTCAGGGAGGACACGCCGCTGGCGGAACGGAAGCGCCTGCAACGGCGCTGGAAGCCCAATTCTTTCTCCGTGGACAATGACCTCCATTATGCCATGGTGGACGTATGGGAAAACCTCCAGCACTGGGAGGAGGACGGCACGGACCTGTTCGACACCAACCGCCCGGACCGCATGACGGAAGCCCAGATTGTGGACCATATCCGGGAGGAGCACAAAGGGGAACTCATCGGCCTGCTTTCCCTGTATCCGGAGGAGTGGCCGTACCGGGATCCGGCTGCCTTTGACGAGGTGTGCGGCGAGAACATCGCCATCGACACGGACGACCTGGTACTGGCCGGCAGCAGCCTGTGCGTGGTCATTGGCACCTATGGCCGCCGCGGAGCCGGCGAAGAAGGCGTGAACTGGGTGGAACACCTCAAGGAACGCGCCCATTACCATGTGTCCTGGCCGGAGTATCTGCTTATCCTGCAAATGATTCTGGCCAAGAAGTACGTGATTGGCCTGGCACAGGACCAGGTGATTCTTTCCACGGTGGATGTGGACCGGAAGTCGTCGGAGGAGCTGATCGGCCAGAATGCCGCCCTTTCCATGCGCCTGACGCGCACGGTCACGCAGCTGGACGTGGTGAAGTATTCCAAATTCCCCTCGCACAAGGTGATGTTCGACCGCACCACCGCCCGCCTGCGCCTGCAGGAGGACTACGACCTGCTGAATACCCTCATGGAGAACGTGGACAACAGCCTGCACAACCTGGCGGACTACAAGTCCATGCGCAGCGAGTTCCTCCTGAACATTATCCTGGCCATCATTTCCGTGGCCTCCACCTTCGAGCTCTTCTTCCAGGAGGACGAGATGCCCTTCCTCACCTACTTTGGCGTGGAAAGCAGCCGCCTGGCCGCCGTGGTGGTTGCCGTTGTGGCCGCCGTCACCCTCTTTGCCCTGCTGCTGGTGCTCACCAATTCCATCAAAAGCATTGCAGAACGCATTAAAAACCTATTCACAGCATGAAAATTCTTCTGGCAACTCCGGCCGACGCCCCTGCATTGGCCAACCTTTTCCTCTCACATATTGACGCCCATAGAGAATACATTTCCCATGGGGAAATCCAAATGGGCGTGGGCATAGGCACCATCGTCAATGGTGTCCTGGAAGCCAGGCCGGCCCCGGACGCCCGGGAGAAGTGGATGAAATACATTCAGTTGCACATTACAGAAAACGCAGTTGCCCAGGTATGGAAGGCCGTGGAGGGCGACGAAATTGTGGGCATGGCCGTGGCCGATATCGAAGAGGACGGAGACGCGCCCTTCGGCATGGTGTGCGACGTGCTGGTAAAGGAGGACTATCGCGGCCACGGAGCCGGCGGCGCCCTGCTGCAGACGGCCATCGACTGGCTCCGCAGCAAGGGGGTGAAAGACATCTATCTGGAGAGCGGTAAGAACAACCACGCGGCCCACAAATTCTTTGAAAAACGGGGTTTTGCGCACGTAAGCGAGATTTATAAACTAGGCTGACCTATTTTCTGCCCACTGATACACAACAAGTTAAATAATATTTTCCTGATTTTTCCAAGAACGATTTTGTTTTTCTGCCCAACATTCCATACCTTTGCATCCCAAAAAAGTTTATTAAAAATTATTAAACTATGAAAAAGTTGTTTTTCGCCGTGGCCGCACTGGCCACCCTGTTCACCGTGAGCTGCACCAAAGAGCAGACTACCGATGACAAAGAGCAGACTACCGATGACAAACTCCAGGGCACCTGGGAAGTCAATGACGCCAGCTGTAAAGTGCTGATAGAAGGAAAGGAAGTTGACCTGACTGCGCTTGCAGATCTGGCGGGTGAGGACTTTCCGGATTTGAACAAAGTGTCTGAACAGATCAAAGGCGCCACCGTTACTTTCAACAAGGGGACCGTTACCATTAAAGCAGATGGAAAAGACATGGAGGCCAACTACGCCATCAATGGCAGTGTCTTGACGCTCACTCTGAAGAATCAGGATTCAGAGGATCAGGATTCAGAGGGTCAGGATTCAGAGGGTCGGAACATAGAGTTCACCATTGCGGAAATCACGGCCACCAACCTCACCCTCACCACAGACGTTATCAAGATGAACCCCAATACAAAAGACGCCCCCGAAATGCCGGATCTGTCCAAAATCTCTGTCCCTCTCACCCTCAAGCTCATCAAGAAATAATTCTTGAGCGCCCCATAAAAAAGTCCGAAGCGTTCGCGCTCCGGACTTTTTTTGTGCCTTATTCCCACTCGATGGTTGCCGGCGGTTTGGAGGAGATGTCATATACCACGCGGTTTACGCCGCGCACCTTGCGGATAATCTCGTTGGAGACGTTCCGCAGGAAGTCGTACGGGAAGGGGAACCAGTCCGCCGTCATGGCGTCCGTGGACACCACGGCGCGGAGGGCTACCGGATTCTCATACGTGCGTTCGTCGCCCATCACGCCCACGCTCCTCACCGGCAGCAGGATAACGCCGGCCTGCCAGATGGCGTCGTACAGGTTGGCGGCCATCACGCGCGGGTCCGACGCCGACGGGAACCCCATGCCCGTGCAGTCATAGGCCCTGAGAGCGCGGATAAAGATGTCGTCGGCCTCCCTGAGGACGGCGAGCTTTTCCTGCGTCACTTCCCCGATGATGCGGATGGCCAGCGACGGGCCCGGGAAAGGATGGCGGCTTACCAGCTCCTCCTTGATGCCCAGGGCGCGCCCCACGCGGCGGACTTCGTCCTTGAAGAGCATCCGGAGCGGCTCCACAATCTTGAGGTGCATCTCCTCAGGCAGGCCGCCCACGTTGTGGTGGCTCTTGATTTTGGAGGCGATGCCGGGAATGCCGGCGCTCTCAATCACGTCCGGATAAATGGTCCCCTGGGCCAGCCAGCGGGCGTTTTCGATGCCTTTGGCGTATTGGTCGAAGGTTTCCACAAAGAGCCTGCCTATAGCCTTGCGCTTGGCTTCCGGCTCCGTCACGCCCTTGAGCGCCTGGAGGAAGGCGGCGGAAGCATCGGCCCCAATGACGTTGAGGCCCATGTCCTTGTAAGAGGCCAGGACCTGGTCAAACTCGTTTTTCCGGAGGAGGCCGTTGTTTACGAAGATGCAGGTGAGCTGCTTGCCGATAGCCTTGTTGAGCAACACGCCCGCCACGGTGGAATCCACGCCGCCGGACAGGCCCAGAATCACTTTTTCCGTGCCGATTTGCCGGCGAAGCGCCTCCACGGTGGTCTCAATGAACGAATCCGGCGTCCAGTCCCCTTTGCAGCCGCAGATGCCCTTGGCAAAATTCTCCAGCATCCGGCTGCCTTCCGCAGTGTGATATACCTCCGGATGGAACTGCACCGCATAGGTGGGCTCCCCTTTGAACTGGTAGGCCGCGTTCACCACATCCTCCGTGGATGCAATGACCTCCGCGCCTTCCGGGAGGGCCGATATGCTGTCTCCGTGCGACATCCATACCTGCGTGCGGCGGCTAACGCCCTTGAGCAGCGGGGAGTCCGCCGTAACGGTGAGCAGGGCGCGGCCATATTCACGGGTATCCGATGCCTCCACGCGGCCGCCAAAATGGTGCGCCAGGTACTGCGCGCCATAGCAGATGCCCAGCAGCGGCAGCCGGCCTTTGAAGGCCGATACATCTACCTGCGGCGCATTGGGCTGCCTTACGGAGCATGGGCTGCCGGAAAGGATGACGCCCTTCACGGAAGCATCCAGCGCCGGAACCTTGTTATACGGATAGATTTCACAGAAAACGTTGAGCTCCCTGAGGCGGCGGCCGATGAGCTGTGTCACCTGCGAGCCAAAGTCCAGAATGAGGATTTTATCCATACGTTTCAGAAATATTCCGCAATTTACGAATATTTTTTAGAATATTTGTTAAATTTGCTGCCCGGAAGGTAGGGCCACCGTTGCCGTACCTGCCCCGATAACTCTTACATAGTATGGCTACATTCCGAGAAAGGGCGCTCGCCGTGGCGTCCTCACGTGATGTTAAGAGACATTGCGTGGAAAACGGGCCGATTTCGACGTACTTCGGCCAGAATGTATTTGCCTTGGAAACCATGCGGAGGTACATGTCCGACGCAGCCTTCCAGTCCATCTTGCAGGCCCGGAAAACCGGGAACAAGATAGACCGGAGCATTGCGGAAGAGATTGCTTCCGGCATGAAATCCTGGGCAACTGAACTGGGCGCAACGCATTACACCCACCTCTTTCAACCCCTCACCGGTTCCACCGCAGAAAAACACGAAGCCTTCCTCTCCTTCCGGGACGGGAAAGCCATGGAGCATTTTAAGGGCAGCGCCCTGGTGCAGCAGGAACCGGATGCTTCCAGCTTCCCCAACGGCGGACTCCGCAACACCTTCGAGGCCCGCGGCTACACGGCCTGGGACCCCAATTCCCCCGCCTTCATCCTGGACGGGACGCTGTGTATCCCTTCCGTTTTTGTTTCTTACACCGGCGAGGCGCTGGACATGAAGGTGCCCAACCTCCGTTCCATCCAGGCACTGGATGCCGCCGCCACGGCCGTGGCACGGCTGTTTGAGCCGCAGGTGGCGCACGTAAGCGTCAATGTGGGCCTGGAGCAGGAGTACTTCCTGGTGGACGAGGCCCTGTACAATGCCCGTCCGGACCTCCAGCTCTGCGGCCGCACGGTCATTGGCCATACGTCGGCCAAAGACCAGCAGCTGTCGGACCACTACTTTGGCGCCATTCCCTCCCGCGTGGCAGTGTTCATGAAAGACTTTGAGACGGAGGCCTACAAACTGGGCATTCCGTTGCAGACCCGGCACAACGAAGTGGCGCCCAATCAGTTTGAATGCGCACCGGTGTTCTCGGACATCACCACCGCCGTGGACCAGAACATGCTGCTCATGATTGTGATGCAGAAGGTGGCCCAGCAGCATCACCTGAAGGTAATTTTCCACGAGAAACCCTTCCAAGGCGTCAACGGCAGCGGCAAGCACTGCAACTGGTCCCTGCAAACCAATACCGGCATCAACCTGCTTTCCCCCGGAAAAACGCCGGAGAAAAACCTTCGTTTCCTGGCTTTCTATACTTCCGTTCTGCATGCGGTCTGCCGCCATGAGTCCCTGCTTATGGCTTCCGTGTGCTCTCTGAACAATTCCTACCGCTTAGGCGGCCATGAGGCCCCTCCGGCCGTGATGTCGGTTTTCTCCGGCTCCACCCTGGACCGCGTTTTCAAGGGCATTCTCCAGAAAGAGGGCGCCGCGCAGGAAGCGGAACTGCGCCGCAGCATAGACCTCATGAGCTCGCTGCCGGAAATTATTCCGGACAATACGGACCGCAACCGTACCTCCCCGTTCGCCTTTACCGGCAACCGCTTCGAGTTCCGCGCCGTAGGGTCGTCGGCCAATGCGGCGCAGACCACCTTTGTGCTCAACAGCGCCGTGGCAGAGAGCCTGCAGGAATTCCTGTCGCAGGTGCAAACACTTGTCAAACAGGGAGAAACGCAAGACCAGGCCCTCATTGACGTGGTCCGTTCCTTCCTGGAAGAGGCGGCGCCGGTGATGTTCGAAGGGAACGGGTACAGTGCCGAATGGCAGCAGGAAGCCGTCCTTCGCGGCCTTACGCCCGTAACCAACGTCCCCAAGGCCTTCCAGGCTTTCCTGAAGCCCTCCTCCGTCCGGCTGTTCACGGAAACCAAGGTGCTGTCCGTCCCAGAAATCATGGCACGCGTGGAGGTGCAGGAGGAAACCTACGTGAAAAAGTTGCAGATTGAGGCCCGCGTCCTGGGCGATATCTGCCTCAACCACGTGATTCCCGCCGCCGTGAGCTACCAGAACGTGCTCATCCGCAACATCCAGGGCAGCAAGGAGATTTTTGGCGACGAATACGCCTCCCTGTGCAAGGCGGACGTGGACACCTGCCGGAAAATCGCCGACTACATCAATGCCCTTTCGGCCGATGTACAGGCGCTGGTGGAGGTCCGGAAAAAGGCCAATCGCCTCACGGACATGTCGGAGCGGGCCTATGCCTACTCCACCCAGGTGATGGACTCCATGTCCCGTGTACGCACCAGCGCAGACCAGCTGGAAATGCTGGTGGACGACGCCCTGTGGCCCCTTCCCAAATATCGCGAACTGTTGTTTTTCTAATTTTTACTTACCATGTGTGGAATAGTAGGTTACGTCGGGCATCGCCAGGCGTGCCCCGTCATCATAAAAGGACTGCATAGACTGGAGTACAGAGGCTATGACAGCGCCGGTGTCGCCCTTGTGGGCAAGGACGGCCAAATTGGACTGTACAAATGCAAGGGAAAGGTGGACGACCTGGAACGGTTCCTGGGCGGCAAAGAGACCGCCAGCACCATCGGTATCGGCCATACCCGCTGGGCCACGCACGGCGCCCCCAACGACGCCAATGCGCACCCGCACCTCTCCCAGAGCGGCCGACTGGCCCTCATCCACAACGGCATCATCGAGAACTTCCGCGTGCTCAAAGACGCCCTCGTAAGACACGGATACACGTTCCGGAGCAGCACCGACTCGGAAGTGCTGGTGAACCTCATCGAATACGTGCAGGATACCAACGAATGCAGCCTGGAAGAAGCGGTCCGAATCGCCTTGCAGCAGGTCGTGGGCGCGTATGCCATTGCCGTCCTCAAGCGGGGCGATACAAGCCGCATCATTGCCGCACGGCAAAGCTCTCCCATGGCTATCGGCATTGGCGAGGGGGAATATTTCATCAGCTCCGATGCCGCCTCCATCATTGACTACACGCAAAAGTTCGTGTACCTGAACGACGGCGAAGTGGCTGTGGTGGAAAAAGGCAAGCCCCTGCAAATCAAAAACTTGTATGGAGAGCCCTCCACGGTGGATATCCAAAAGCTGGAGATGTCCATTTCCCAGCTGGAGAAGGGGGGCTTCCCGCACTTTATGCTCAAGGAAATCCACGAGCAGCCGGATACCCTGGTGGACTGCATCCGAGGCCGCGTGAACCCGGATACGCGGGAGATTATCCTCTCCGGCGTGCTGGACAATAAGGAGCGTTTCCTGCAAGCCGGGCGCATCATTTTTGTAGCGTGCGGCACCTCCTGGCACGCTTCGCTCATCGGCGAGCATCTCATAGAAAACCTGTGCCGCATTCCGGTGGAGGTGGAGTATGCGTCCGAGTTCCGCTACCGCAACCCCATCATCCGCAAGGACGACGTGGTCATTGCCGTTTCCCAGTCCGGTGAGACGGCCGACACGCTGGCGGCCATCGACATTGCCAAACATGCCGGGGCGTTTGTCTATGGCATCTGCAATGTGATAGGTTCTTCCATTGCCCGTGCTACGGACTCAGGCACTTACATCCATGTGGGACCGGAGATTGGGGTGGCATCCACCAAAGCGTTTACCGGACAGGTGACGGTGATGGCCATGCTGGCCCTTGTGATTGGAAAACTGCGCGGGACCGTGGACAATGCCTATTATCATGAAGTGGCCGGGGCGTTGCTGGATTTGCCCAACGCCATCCGGAAGGTGCTGGAAAAGGCGCCGGAGGTGGAAAAACTCTCCCGCGTCTTCACCTACGCCCACAACTTCATTTACCTGGGCCGCGGGTATAACTATCCAACGGCGCTGGAGGGGGCCCTAAAGCTCAAGGAAATCTCTTATATCCACGCCGAGGGTCTTCCGGCAGCGGAAATGAAGCACGGGCCCATCGCCTTGATTGACGCGGAAATGCCCACCGTGGTCATTGCCACGCTGGACCACACCTATGAGAAAACGGTCTCCAACATTGAGGAAATCAAGGCGCGCGGCGGCAAAATCATCGCCGTCATTTCCGAGGGCGACACCCAGCTGCGGCACCGGGCCGATTACACAATTGAGGTTCCGGCCACGGCCGAGTGCCTGATGCCCATCGTCTCCATTATTCCGCTGCAGCTCATGGCCTACTACATTGCCGTGAGCAAGGGCCGGAACGTGGACCAGCCCCGTAACCTGGCCAAATCCGTCACCGTGGAGTAGCGGCTTCCATAGGTACAAAAAAAGTCCGGAGCGCGAACGCTTCGGACTTTTTTTCTTGCTTATCCTTGATTAGAAGGCATAGGTGAAGCCCACGGTGACAGCACCGATAGCGGCACCGAACACGCTGTTGGAGTTGGCACCCAGGCCGAAGTTGAAGTCGCTCTTGTCCTGCGTGGTCCTGGCATTGCCGCCCTCCGGAGTGAACGTAGCCTTGGTGCTGCCGAAGCCCAGGTTGAGATTGAGCACATTGAGGTTGGCCTCGAGGGTGAAGTGCTCGTTCAGTGCAAAGAGAAGCACGGGCAGTGCACCGATGGAGAAATTGAATTTGTTGGACTTGGCCACGCCTACATTGGGAGTCTTGTCGGTGGTAGTGGTGGAGTGGATACCGATATTGGCCTCAGCGGCAATACCGAAACGGCCGAAGTTCAGCACCGTATAACGGAAGTAAGGGACCAAACCGAAACCGAGAGTGCTGTTATTGGCACCTGCGGAGCCGAACGTGAGATCCAGACGACCACCAACGCTCATTTTATCATTGAGTTTGTAACCTATGTTAGGGTTGATATTCACGGTAGTGTTGCTGGCAGTGAGAACGGGATCCACGTTCTTGTCAGTATTGCTGGTGGTATTCACGCCAATCTGACCACCCACGAAAACTTGTGCAGACATGCTTACGCTCACTGCAAGGCCCAGAAGGGCAATGAGGAAAAATTTTTTCATCTCTTTAAAATTTTAGTTTCGTTGTAAAAGGGCCGCAAAAGTACGCCGAAAAAATGGAATAATCAAATTTTAGGCGCCCTTATTTGCTATAATTCGGGGCTTTTTTGGCGATGGAAACGTCGTGCGGATGGTTCTCCTGCACGGTTGCCGGGCTAATTTTCACAAACTGCGCACGGTGCAGAGCATCCAGGTTAGGGGCGCCGCAGTAGCCCATCCCGCTGCGGAGGCCGCCCGTGAGCTGGTACAGGACGTCGGCCACGGGGCCTTTGTACGCCACACGGGCCACTACGCCCTCCGGAACCAGCTTTTTGGCTCCCTTCTGGAAGTAACGGTCTGCGCTGCCGGCCTGCATGGCGTCTATACTGCCCATGCCGCGGTAGCCTTTCATTTTTACGCCGTCCACTTCCACCACCTCGCCGGGAGCTTCGTCGGTGCCGGCGAACATGCTGCCGCACATGACGCAGTGCGCACCGGCGGCCAGGGCCTTGACCACGTCGCCGGAGTAACGCAGGCCGCCGTCAGCAATGACGGGAACGGCGTCTCCGGCCACTTCCGCCACGTCGGCAATGGCGGTGAGCTGCGGAACGCCCACGCCCGCGACGATGCGCGTGGTGCAGATGGAACCGGGGCCGATGCCTACCTTGAGGCCGTCTGCACCCGCGGCGATGAGGTCCTTGGCAGCGGCGGCCGTGGCAATGTTGCCCACCACCACGTCTAAGCCCGGGAAGGCCGCCTTAATGGCCTTCAACGCATCTATCACGCCCTTGGAGTGCCCGTGGGCGCTGTCCAGCACCACGGCATCCACGCCGGCATCGGCCAGCTGCTTCACCCGGTCCAGGACGTCTGGGGTAATGCCCACGCCGGCGGCTACCAGGAGGCCATCGGCCTTTACCTTGGCCACCTCAGCGGCCTGCTGCTCCACGCTCATGTTCTTGTGGATGACGCCTATTCCGCCTTCGCGGGCCATGGCAATGGCCATGGAGGCCTCCGTGACGGTGTCCATTGCCGCGGAGGCAAAGGGAATGTCCAACGGAATGTGTTTGGAGAATCGGCCCTGAAGGGACACTTCGCGGGGAAGGACCTCCGAATAGGCGGGCATCAGAAGGACGTCGTCAAAGGTGATGCCTTCCTGGAAAATACGGTCATGTAGCGCCATACTCTATTGTCTAAAAAATAATCCTTATCTTTGTAGCCGATGAAACGCTTCACCTGCATACTTTTACTTTTTGCGGGCGTCCTGGCACAGGCCCAGGTGCGCACCTATTCAGAAAATGCCTCCAAAACCTTTGTAGTGGGCCTGGACAGCTTTTTCTATGGCGATGCCGGTTCCCTCAGCTTTGAGGCGGCGGGCCAGTCTTTCCAGGCCTCCAAGGGCGCGGACGGCGTCTTTGTGGGCGGTCAGCGACTGGGGTCCGACGGCGATGTGGTTATCGGCATCCACGACTTCACCGGAGACCGCGTGCCGGAATTTGTGATGGCCCAGCGGCTGGAAAATGCCATCGGCCTGTGGATTTATTCCCTGGATGGCGGCGCCTGGAGTCCTCTTAAAATGATGTCCGTGCGCGGTACCAAGGAGGTTCGCATCTTCCGCCAGGTGGTGTCCGTGCGCCAGGGAGAAACGTTATGCTCCTGGACCTGGCACGGGGACAAATTCGATTTTAAAGCTTCCGACGGAAGCGCGGAGCCTAACCTTCCGTAACGTGGATGACGGACTTCACCGGGGCAATATCCTCCAGACGGGAGCGGCCGGGTAAGTCATCAATCTCCACCAGGAACACAAAGTCCTTTACCTTCACCTTATATTCTTTCCCGCCGATGGTGACCTTCTGGGCGTTCAGGCCCAGGGCCAGGCCGCGGGCGGTGCCGCCGGTGGCCAGGATATCGTCAAAGAAAGTGAGCTCGATGGTGTCGCCGGTGGGCTTGCTGGCGGCAATGTCCGAGCGGCGGAAGTACACGTGGTCCGGGCCGTACTCCTTCATGATTTCCACCTGCACCAAATCGCCTTCCGAGAAGGGCAGCTTGCCTTTCTTGCGCAGCGGAATCAGGTTCTGGATGGGGTTGTCCCCATAGAGCATGCCGGCGCCGAACAGGAAACCGCGCGCTTCCGGGGCAGCAATGTTGGGGGCTGCACACATGGCGGTGAGGTCGTCGCACAGGCTGCGGAACAGCGCTTTGTCCTGGAGGAAGGGAATGATGTCCACAAAGTTGACTCCCTTGATGGGAAAGTCCGGATAAAATTTGATGTACTTGCTGTAATCCATGGTTTATTCTACTGAATTCATGTCTATCAGGTTGTTCAGGAGGGCATACACCGTAAGGCCCGCCACCGTTTTGATACCGGTCTTGCGGGTGATGTTCTTGCGGTGGGTGATGACGGTGTAGATGGAGATGTTGTACAGGTCCGCAATCTCCTTGTTGAGCATGCCCTTGGCTACGCAGATGAGGATTTCCTTCTCCCGCTGGGAGAGTTCCTCCCCTTCCGCCTTGGGGGCTTCCGTGCGGTCTTCCAGGGCGGCGCGCACCTTCTTGATAATGGACGGCGGGGTGTCCATGAGACCAATCACGCCGTCAAACTGGCGCTGCTGGTCCTCGTCCATGGGGCTGGCGGCGAAGGCGATGACGGCGGCATCCGAATACTCCGCGATGCGGGCCTTGACGCCGCTGCGGGAGGCATAGTCGTAAATGCACGGATCCACGAGAACCACGTCCGGAGCCATGCTCCGCAGTTCCTGACCGCTGATGTCCCGCAGGATGGCGCAGACCTCAAATTCCCCCAAGTCGTTGAACACTTGTTCCAAGCCTTTCGCGGCAATGGCGGAAGGGACGACGATGAGGATGCGCTTACTCATGGTTTTCCATCCTCCCTACCATGGGGACCAGAATGTCGTCCTCGATGAACGTATGCTTGCCAAGGTCGTATTCCAGCGTGTAAATGTAGAAGAGTACCTTGTAAGCCTCCTGCTGGTTGCACCGGACCGGGATGTATTTCATCACCAGGTTTTTGAGGTCCTCCAGCTTTTCTTCCACGTTGGAGTGGTTCTTTTCGTATTCGCCAATGGTGAACGGGGCGCCGCTGCGTTTGTTCAGGACGGCCTCCACATAAGGGAACACCTGCCCTTCCTCATAGGCGAAGTGCTTGGCCAGCTCCTCCTTATAGTCCGCAAAGAATTTCCAGATGACGCGCTGCTGCTTTTCCGCGCAGGGCCGGATCATGTTCTCCAGGGCGGCGGCCATTTCCGGCACCACCATTTCCGTGTAGTACGTATGCGACTGATGCAGGTACTTGAGGATGTCCAGCAGATGGGCGGCCGAAAGGGCCTCCCGGGTGGGCCGATAGCCGTCGAAGGCATATACGCGGCAAATGAGAAGGAACGTTTCCGGGTCTATGCCGGCCTGTTGGCACACCTCTGCCACGGTGGCGTCCCCGAAGCCGAAATGCAGGCCCAGCCTGGTTGCAACGCCCAAAAGGGAGAAGTCCGTGTCCAGCAGTTCCGCCATTTTCATGGAGGGGCTCATGGGGTGTCGATTGGCGCTTGTATTCATACGGGACACAAAGTTATAAAAATTCAGGAAATTATGAAAAAACTTCCTGACTTCACAGCCGGGAAGTTTTATAACAACAATAAAAGGATCTAAACTATCTAACTATATGGCTTATTATTCAAGTTTCTGCTGCAAAGGTACGCGCTTTGCGTGGCTGCTGCAATCACAATTAGTTGGTAGTTAACTCCCTTTTCCTAAAAAGTTATGATGATTTTGCGGCCCCGCCCCCTATCATACCGCGCGAAGCGAGTGTATCTCGTCCTCAAAAAAGCTCGAATTTGAGGATGGGGAGGGTGAAAATGGTGTCTCGTCCTTAGAATTGGGCAAAATAAAGGATGAGAGTGGCTGCATCCAAATTGATTCAGATCACTCTCATCCTGCTTTTATCACAACCGGGTAAATATCCATGTCCGTTGGAAATGGTATTCTTTGTTTTCACCATAATCTTCATCATAGACAAGTACCATTCTTGTTGAAGATAATTCTTTAATGGAGTATTCTCCATACCAACTATCAGTCCTAAGAATCAAAGTATTTCCCCTCTTCTCATATACATATGATGCCTCAACCTGTCCACCGTCGTGAATAACAAGAACACCCTCAGAACTAAAGTCAAAAATAGCATCCCCCGCACTAAGCACGCGAGTTGACTCATCCCAGACAATATCATCAATAGTATAAACAAATTTTTCAAAGTTTAATTCCCATTGACCAACTACGGAATAGTCTCCAGATGTACTCTTTGAGCAGCTGACAATACTCCCCAATAGCATTACCAGCACGGAAAGCCAATAATGATAAAACGACATTTTCATATTCGCCTACTTTCTATTCTGCCCAATCCAAGGTCGGAAATCCATCTTTATCGAACTTCCACGAACAAGCACCATCAAGGGACTTAGCGGCCTTATTTAGTGCCGATAAAAATGCAGGGTCTTTCATCTCTTTTTCAGTCATAGAAGTTGCCTGGGTTCGGCTCGGAAGTTGAACGGCCCATTTTTTTGCACTTGTCTCTAAGTAATATCCCTGTCCATTTATTGTGTGCTCATCATATGTTGTCCCAAAAATTGCTCCAACCCGCTCATCCGGACCAGATATTGTGCCATAATTGATATTGTTGTTCAAAGTTGCATTAGAGCCTCCAATAAAGATTCCGACCAGATAGATATGGCCTTCACTTGCTGATACTGGATTATTGTACTTGATCTCTCCTGCATTAATACAATTACTGATAGTGACTCGACCTCTTATCCCTTGGCCGAGAATACCGCAACAGTAGTATCCAGAAATCCTACCATAATTAATGCAGTTTATGATAGTGCCTCCAAAACCGACACTCCCAACGATACCGGAACCTCCCCCCATCGCACCTGTTATTATTCCCGAAAACGAGCAGTTAATAACCTTTCCCACATAGTTCGCTCCGACAATTCCACCGGTTTTATATCTAAACCCACCATCTATAATACCAGAGAAGTGACAGTTGATGATATTGTTTTCTGCCGTATTTCCTTGTCCGGCGGAATGCTCTCCTATTATACCACCTATCGTGAATCCCGAAAGAGAGGAAAAGTAAGAATCCTCGACGCGAACATTTTTTATTAAACCTGCAGATAAGCCAAACAAACCGATTCTATTTGTTACTTCTGAAGACAGTTTTTGTAATTCAGAAGAATCAGCATAAAGACCCGAAATAATGTGATTGCCTCCATCAAAAGTTCCCTGGAAGCCATTAATGGGGTACCAAATTTCTTTCTCCCCAGAAGGATTCAGATGCCCGGAAACTATTAAATTAGAATTAAAGACAATATCTTTAATTACTAATAGATGGTCTCCCCTAAATGTTTTTCCGCGGGCACACTCATCGGATAAGAACCTTAGATGAGAAGCATCTGAGATAATATATGGATTTTCCGCAGAACCATCGCCGGAAGCAAACGAAGTAGCAACCGGGCCTCTTTCGCCATCCCCCCCTATATCAGACGCCGTTGAAAAAGAAAGAACACGACCCCATTTTTCATCCTCATCATTACCTGCAAACGCCCAATAAGCATACTCCTCGCCGACCTCCAAATTGGTGACAGTCGCAAAAAAGGAGTTTTTCTCGTCCAACTCGCCAGCCAATACTCGTTCAGCCGACAAGGATGATTTTTTTTGATAGTAGAATCCCATGGATACCATAGAAGCATTTGTTCCGATAAATGTTCCCTCTAGGATAACGCTACTCCCACTAATGGAATGAGAGCCAATGGTTTTCACGTCGAAGACGCCGGATTCCGAGGTTGAGCCTCCTCCCGAGCCTGCTCCCGAACCCGATTCTGGGGTTCCCCCTACTGTTCTACCATATGGCTTGGCGCAAGATGCACAAAGCAACATAAGGGCACTTAGGGTTAAGAGATAACGATACTTATTCATTGTTTTCCCCTTTTTTGTTATACTTATTCTGTTTCGTCGTCCCAATATGGATTCTTTTGATTCTCAACCACGGTCAAGGTTGGAACAACGTCAAAAACACTATCTCCTATGCTGACAGCAAAAGAGTATGCTGTTTCTCCTCTGGAAATTTTTGCCACCTCGTCATTAAGCGCCTTTTTGCATGACGCCAGTAAACTCTTTTCGCTCTGTGATAGGATCTCTCCGTTTTCAATACGTTTATTGAGTTTTTTTATTGACCTAAAGTAATATTTGACTTCGGCATCTTCAAAGCCAAATGCAATGTCTTCATCCTTTCCCATCTCTAGCCAGTAATATGTAGGGTAATTATTCGTGAAACCACATTTTATAAGATAATCTGGCCAAACATAAGGAAGATCTGAGCTAAATACCACACCGAAACTATAAGAATCGGTATAATAGTTGGCGACACACCGGACCCTTTCAGCCACGTCTCTTTTCATCTTTCCTCTAATCATAGACTTAGCATACCCATCAATAAATCCCTTCGTCGGCATGAACATATCATACTTGAATTCAAATTCTGCCTCCCAAGAAGTACTTGAACCGGTGTCTCCGTCGCTATTTGCAGAAGCACTCACCCCTGTCAACAAAACTTTGTTTTGATTTTTTCTCCAGGTAAAAACATACTTATGAGCGCTCAACAAGTTTCCAGAAGTTGTACTATAACTGTACTCCGTACCGTACCCGGTATGATCTTCATCAAATACAATTTCAAGCTCTCTTTTTAAATGACTGGCGTATCCTTCAAAATAATAGCTTCCTATAACATCTTTCTCCGAAAAATTGTCAGACTCCAATTTCGAATTACACGAAATAGAAGCCAAAAACAATAGAAGAAGTGGAATCAAACGTATTATTTTCATGATTAACAAAATCATTAATAATTATCGCATAAAGGTGATTAAAATTTAAAGCCTATCGACAACGACTTTCCGGGGTCTTTAGTACCTTGCCACCAACTTAATAGGAACCCCACGTTAAGAAAACCGAAGGAGGCATCGAATCTGACTCCATAAAAAAAACGAGCAGGGCTAGGTGTCATTTGCGAATAAAGGGTTCTTGTAATTTTATCACCTGTTTTTTGTGCCTGCCATCCCAGAAGGGTATATTCCAGAAAGCCACCAGCTCTTAATTGAAAGCCAGAGATTTCCAGCCCCAGCATGATAGGAAACTGAAAATCGAACGCATTATATCGCATCTGATAATATTCAGACGCTTTCTGATTGAGATGTCTAAATATTATATGGCCAGAAGCATCCAGAAAGAAATTCGGCGAAAGAAAGAACTGATATCCGAATCCCGTAGCCTCAACCCCCCAGGCAGAAAGCGACTCCCCCAAACCCTCAACTGTTGGCAGATAGAATGCAAAACCCGCATATGTTCTGTGTGGGGTGAACGTCTCAGGTTGTCTTTCCGGGAAAAAGGAGTTTTTAAAGTAGTTCTCCTTCTTGGGAGCTTCCGTTTCTACGTTCGCTTGGGTTGTGCTGGCTTCATTTTCACCAACAGTTACGACGACATCCGCTGGTGATTTTTGAGACTTCGCGGGTTCCTCAAATACTATTTGTTTTTTTGCATTGCTCGGGATGCGAATCTTCATTCCTACATATATGTAGTTTTTGAGAATGGGATTCTCTTCCAATAGCGCAGCCTCAGAAACATTATATTTATTGGCAATGGAGGTAACGGTCTCCCCTTTTGCAACAACATGCGAGATTGTTTCTTGCGCAAAAGCGGCTAATGCAAGCAACGTAAAGCAGCAAACTAATAGGTATTTAATAGTTTTCATGGCAATATTTATAATTGAATGATAAGATAATTGCTCAGACTCCAGAATGCACCCGGGTCTTTTATGGTCAACGTGGAATTCCCGTCTCCAGACTTGTCTATTGAATAAGAATGGGCCGGGTGCGATGAAAGTACTTTAGGATGCTTGCTTTGGCATACGATTTCACTAAATTCACGAATATCTATTTGTGCGAATTTGGAGAAATTCAGGTTGGAGGTCATAATTTTGCTCCCGTTGAAAATATTTTTTGACAGAATCCCCGCATTTTGCAGCTCCTTCCGGCTGCCAATAAATAGATAACCAATATTCAACTGCTCATTTTGAGCATTCAGTATATCCGTTTGAAGAGCAATAGTCTCTGCTTGTTCACGGGCATGTGCTGAAAGAGCATCCATATCAGATTCCAAGGATGATACACGCGAGTTAAGATGAGCTATTGTTCTGGTCTGTCCTTGTAGACTGCGCTCCAGCTCGGCAATTCGTTGATTCTTTTCGTCGAGTTCTGCATACAGATGCGCTATAATCATCCGATAATGACTCGACGAATCAATTCCATGAGTCATCAAGGTCGTTTCCAGTTCTTCGATTCTTTCCCGCTGACGCTTTATAACATCAGCGAGGGCCTCCAAGTTACGTTCAATCTCACTCTTCTTAAGCCGACGGCCCCTCTCATCCACCTGAACGGTCAGAATCTGCTCGTTAATTTTAATGCTATCCAAAGTCAACGCAATGGTTTCGACATAGGCATCCAGAATAGCCCGGGATGAATCCTGTTGTTGAGTAATCTGCTGCAAAGAATCAAGTGTTTGCGTCAATGAGGCAATCTTTTCCTGCTGTTTTTTACTATTACAGGAAAGTGATAATAGGCCTATGGCAAGAACTAGTAACAGAGATAGATATTTTTGCATATCGTATACCATTATACCCTTTTCAGTGTAACCTTAGCTATACCGGTATAGTTCTTACCACCGCTCGAATAAGAATGCTCTTCGGTAATGATTAAGGTCGAACTTGTCAGGGTATCAATTGTCATTGTTGTATTCTCGACTTCGACCTTATCCCCTATTCCGAGTTTATTCGCCGAAAGGATGAGAATATTATCTATCAACTTATAGGTCCCTGCCATGCTCTGAACTTCTCCCGATTTGGTTTTCACAATTGTTGTAACCGTTCCATCTGCACTGAACTCTAAGAAGCCCTCCTCTCCATTTTCCGGACGATTAATAGAAGTATTAGTTAATTTGCCGTCAACATAGCTCATGTTTACAGTCTCTTCCATACGCCAAGTTCCGACAATTGAAGAACTATTCTCCTTTGAACACGAAGCAAACAATAACACAACGGCGGCAAGCATACCGACAAGGGATATAATCTTTTTCATAAGTTACATTAAGTGGTTAATAATTACCTATTTGGAATAAAAAAGTCTTGTTTCCCAGCCCAAGGAATAACAAACAAAAAAAAGAAAGTGTGAGCCACTTAGACTTGTCCTTTCGAAAGGCTATGGTAGAGTTTATAAATTACAAGCATTATCGTAATTTTGACCAAGAGGAGCTGATCTTCATGTCGTCCTGCATGACAAGTTTCTTTTCGTCACAAGACACAATGGTATAGTTGATAGTTCTGTCTTTTTTATTTGTAAAACCGTTTCTGGAAGAGGGATTGTAGTTTTCGTCTGTAACACTGACGTCATTAAATGTTAAATTTAGTTTATTCCCATTTAATACAAATGTGCCGAAAGCCATAACTCCCCAATCTTGATCGATCAAATCATAATAGGAGGCGGAATTGTCGTTCTTTGCGCCGATGCTTAATTCTACCAGGTTGTTGTCGTCTGTGGCATCCTTGGTCCAGTGACCAATAATCGCCTTAGAATAGTCAACGTTCGCCTTTGCATTGGAATCAGTCTTATTGCAGCTGACGCAAATAAAAACGAGGGCGCTTCCAAGAAGAAGCAGGAGGGACTTTTTGAAGAAGTTCATAATGAAAAAAATGTCTTGTTTCCCGGCCCAAGGAATTACAAACAAAAAAAGAAAGTGTGAGCCACTTAGACTTGTCCTTTCGAAGGGCTCTGGACTGCCTGCAAAGAGAACAAGGGGTCGCTCACACAGGCTATGTTGTGGCGGAATGCCTACAAAACAGCACGTGTAAACGTTCGCCTTATCCGTCTTTGCTTAGAATTGTCCAGATTCTTCGAAACGGAAAAGCTAAACGCTTTCTATGTTATCGTCGTTTAACGATGATGCAAATATACATAAAAATTATGAATACAAGCACGAATCTTTATTTTAGCACTTTTCCGAATACTTATGGGACTACTCGCCAAGATGCTACACGGCGCAAAATCCCCGAAGCAAAATCTTGCTCCGGGGCGGTTATTTTTGTGGACTGATGCCAAATACAATATCAGATGCAGAAATGTCAGTCTGAAACAGGACGGACAGAATGCCCATAATAGCGTGGTGAACGGCTGATTCCACAAACATCGTCAGCAAAAATGTAGAGGTACCATGCTCTTTCCGCATCATCCGTATAGAGGGACGATGACCAATAATAGCCA
This sequence comes from Bacteroidales bacterium UBA3764, assembly GCA_002371115.1. Classification (GTDB taxonomy): domain Bacteria; phylum Bacteroidota; class Bacteroidia; order Bacteroidales; family UBA932; genus Cryptobacteroides. The sequence continues at coordinate 31,763 of DFFY01000097.1, read as the reverse complement.
CGAGAGTTATCATCGTCGGTAGCAAAGCCGGCGGCTGGGAGGAAGATACTATTGCCGTTCGACGCCTTTACTATTGCTCCGTTAACGCCTGTCCCATTGTAATTGTCGGTCCAGCTCCACGCGCACTTGGTTTTCAATTCTGTCCATTCCTCAATAGTTGGCATGCGCCAACTGCTACCCAACGCAACGTGAGCGATATCATCCTCTGGATCCAATATATATTTTTTGTCACCCACACCATAAAAAGTATCAACATCATACTTAGAAAATGGCCTGGAGGCTCGAGTTCCGAACACATATGTATACCATGTGTAGTCTGCCTTTGTCTGTGTCTCTCCCCATGCATAAAAATAGCCATATTCTTCTGATCTAGTTGCGCCTATATTACAACTTCCCCACTTGACGGAAAGACCCAGATCGACAGCCTTTGGAGTATCAGAAGACTCGCTCTCTCCTGAAATGGGCGAAAGAGGCAGGCTCTGAACCTTATTGAATACATATCGCCTTCTTCTAGACACGAGTTCTTCCGGAAAACTAGAAGACTTTAACTCAGCTGATTCTTCCAAAAGAACAAGAGAAGAATATGTTATAGACTCAATGATTCTATTTATACTTTTTTTTGCAGATTCAGAATAAGACACTTCCATAAAAAGGTCTTTACCTGTTATTGCATATGTTCCGATACAATATTCAGTGGATGTTGGGGTTTCGATTAAGGCCCCTACCACTGTTCCATTGGGTTTAAACTCATAATAGTATTCGTCGAAATCATCGGAAGGATAATCGATCTGAGTGTCAACTATTTCCCCGTTAAACAATACTTCGAACACCTCTTTTTCTATACGCCAAACCCCAACAATAGAGGCCTGGTTATCCTCCGAGATCGCGGCACTGTTCTCCTTCAAGCACGATGCGGACAACAAAACTACGACGGCGAGTACGCCGACAAGGGAGTTTTTTTTCATGGAGTGATTGATTAGTTAGTATTATCTATTTTGAATAAAACGTACCCAGATCCTCATAGCTGGGAAGTCTTTGGATAAAATGAGCCTGCTTCCCGGAGACGAACACATCGATATATGTGTCATCGTTATAAAGAACGAACGTTGGTGAATTTATGCCCGCGTTTTCTGCAGGAATAACAGAATAGAACTTCTGCCAAATGTTTTTATTCCCAGAGGGCAAGGTCTGTCTACCGGATTCCCCCACATGCGAAGAATAGGTTATTGTATTGCTATAGTTGCAGGACCATGTCCATACTCCCTCTGCCGGAACAGTCCAATTCTCCTGGTATAGACATGTATTTTGCTCCTTGATTTGAAAGGAGTATGATTTTTTAACAGGGAAATAAAGATTATAACCATAGTAGAGATAGGCTCCGGTTTTTCCTGCAAGTCCCATATATACGTATGCCCGTGTATAATCGCTCTGCAGACTGAGGTCATCATAAAACCGATAGACATCACTACGACAATCCTCAAAGGCTTGCTTGTTTCCGGATAGTGTTCCATTCTTGTCATAGCCATAGGATATCAACGAATTGTGGGGCTCTTCCTCACGCACAAAGGTGTTCGACTCAGACGGGTTATCCCCCGAACAGGCGCAAAAAAAGAGGACGCTTCCGAAAAGAAGCAGGAGGGACTTTTTGACGAAGTTCATAATGAAAAAATGTCTTGTTTCCCGGCCCAAGGAATAACAAACAAAAAAAAGAAAGTGTGAGCCACTTAGACTTGTCCTTTCGAAGGGCTCTGGACTGTCGGCAAAGAGAACAAGGGCTCGCTCACACAGGCTATGTTGTGACGGAATGCCCACAAAACAGCACGTGCAAACGCTCGCCTTATCCGTCTTTGCTTAGAATTGTCCAGATTCTTCGAAACGGAAAAGCTAAACGCTTTCTATGTTATCGTCGTTTTAACGATAACGCAAATATACATATAAATTATGAATTAAGTACGATCCCTCATCATATGAACACCTAGTCAGTCTATCTGTGGAGAACCATTCCTTCACATCATCAAAGGGTGCCGTCCTTGTTTGGGGCCGATATTAAGGACGAGGAGGCCAAAACCGGCATGTCATCCTTGAATTCGGGCGAAAATAAGGACGAGAGGCCTCAAACGGGGGTCTCATCCTCAAAATCGGCCCAAAACAAGGACGAGCCCTAAGAGTACCGTCGGGGAAAGCGGAAGAGGATGGACAGGAAGGCCATCACGCCCAGCGCAAAGGGGTAATACAGATTGCCGATGATGGATACGGCAGATACCCCCGCCAGGCCGCTGGCCATGAGCATTTGCGCCCCGTAAGGAATGATGCCCTGCACCAGGCAGGAGAACGTGTCCAGGATGGAGGCCGTCTTGCGCGGGTCCAGGCCAAAGCGCTCGGTGATGTCCTTGGCCAGCGGCCCCACGGTGATGATGGCGATGGTATTGTTGGCCGTGCACAGGTTCACCAGCGACACCAGGCCGGCAATGGACAGTGCCGCGGCGCGGCGGCCGGTAATGCGGCGCGTGAGCCCGTCGATGATGAACTGCAGGCCGCCGTTGTAGCGGATAATCTCCAGCATGCCGCCCGCCAGAAGCGACACAATGATGAGCTCGCCCATAGAGCCGATGCCGCCTCCAATAGACGCCATCCAGCCCACGAAATCGTACGCTCCGGTGCTCCAGCCGATGATGCCGTTCACGAGGGTCCCAATCACCAGCACCGTTACCACATTCACGCCCACCAGCGCAAGCACAATTACCAGCAGGTAAGGCACCAGCCCCACCCACTGCACCGGTTCCGCGGAAGGTGCCGCCTCCACGGACAGCCCCAGGAACACGTATAGCGCTGTTACCAGGATGGCCGCCGGTGCCGCAATCCACAGGTTCACGCGGAACTTGTCCCGCATGGAGCAGCCCAGCATTTTGGTGGCCGCCACGGTGGTGTCGGAAATGAACGATAGGTTATCGCCAAAAAAGGCTCCTCCCACAATGATGGCCGTCATGAACGGAATGCCGATGCCCGCCTCCGCGGCAATGCCGGAAGCGATGGGCACCAGCGCCACAATGGTTCCCACAGACGTGCCGATAGCCATGGAAATGAAGCACGCCGCCAGGAACAGTCCCGCGTAAATGAGGTTCCCCGGCAGCACGCGCAGCGTCGCATTCACGGTAGCGTCGATGGCGCCGATGTCCTTGGCCGTGGCGGCAAACGCCCCTGCCAGCACAAAAATCCAGATCATCAGCAGCACGTTCTTGTTGCCCGCACCTTCGGAGAAAATGGCAATCTTGTTGTCCGTCTTGTCCACGCCGCGCGTAATGATGAGCGCATAGGCACTGGCAATGATGAAAGCCGCCGCAACGGGCACCTTGTAAAAGTCATGGGCGATGATGGAGCCCAGCAGGTACACGGCCAAAAACACAAAAAGGGGGCTCAGCGCCAGCCAGCCGTTCATTTTCCGGGCCGATGCCGCCCTGTGCTCCGTTTTCTCAGTGTGAATTGCCATACTCGAAAGTTCGTTGGGGACTGCAAAGGTACGAATTTTTCCCGTCTCATCCTTGTTTTGGGCCGATTTTGAGGATGAGGAGGGCAAAACCGGTCATCCTTAAAAACGGGCATTTTTAAGGACGAGGAGGGCAAAACCGGGTCTCGTCCTTGAATTCGGGCGAAAACAAGGACGAAGGCACTTACACCGGCCAGATGAGCAGGCCAATCCGGTAGGCGGCGAAGGCGCAGACCCAGGCGATGACAATGGTGTAGAGCGCCAGGAGGATGGCCCAGCGCCAGCTCCCGAGCTCGTTTTTGATGGCCACGAACGTGGCGATGCACGGGAAGTACAGCAGCACGAACACCATGAACGCCAGGGCGGCGGCGGTGGGCACGGTGGCCTTCAGGGCGGCCTGCAAAGCGGTGTCCTCCGCCTCTCCCAGGCCTTCATACTCCTCGCCGTCCTGCGCATACATCACGCCCATGGTACTGATAACCAGTTCCTTGGCCCCAACGCCGGCGAGCAGGCCCACGTCCATTTTCCAGTTGAAGCCCAGCGGCTCGTTAATGGGCTCGATGGTCTTGCCCAGCATGCCAATGTAGGAATGCTCCTGCTGGTAGGCCGTGGTGGCTTCCTCGTGGCGCGGGAAGTACCCCAGGAACCAGATGGCCACGGAGAAAACAAGAATGGTGGTGGCCATTTTTTCCAGATACTGCCGGCCTTTCTCCCAGGTGTGGCGCCAGATGGCCTTTCCGGTAGGAATGCGGTAGGGCGGGAGTTCCATCACGAACGGGAGGTCATCGTCCTTGACGAACTTGCTCAAGACCAGGGCCGATACAATGGCCAGCACAATGCCCAGCAGGTAGATGCCCAGCAGCGCCGTGGCGGGAGACGAAGGGAAGAACGCCCCGGCGAAGAGCACGAAGATGGGCAGGCGGCCGGCGCAGGACATGAACGGGATGATGGCGATGGTGACCAGCCGGCTCTTGCGGCTCTCGATGCTGCGCGTGGCCATGATGGCCGGCACATTGCAGCCGAAACCCATCACCATGGGAATGAAACTTTTTCCATGCAGGCCGATCCGGTGCATGAGCTTATCCACAATAAACGCCGCGCGGGCCATGTAACCGCTGTCCTCCATGATGGAGATGAAAAAGTACAGGATCATGATGTTGGGCAGGAATACCAGCACGCTGCCCACGCCGGCAATGACGCCGTCCACCACCAGGTCTTTCACCCAGCCTTCCTGCATGAGTGAGCCCACTTTTTCTCCCAGCCACGCCACGCCGGCATCGATCCAGTCCATGGGATATTGGCCGATGGTGAAAGTAGCCCAGAAAATGAACCAGAGCAGCACAACGAAGATAGGAAAGGCCGCCCATTGGTTGGTGACGATGGCGTCAATGCGGTCCGTTATTGTGCGCCGCGGGCGTTCTTCCTGGTATTTCTCATAGGTCTCCGCCAGGGCGCCTTGGATGAAGGCGTACTTGGCATCCACAATGGCGCTTTCCGCCGAGGTGTCCAGCAGTTCCTGGATACGGGCCTCTTCCTCCGTGCGAGCCTGTTCCAGGGCCTTGCGCTCGGGAATATCGGCCAGAACCCGTTCCACATCCTTGTCCGTTTCCAGATACTTGATGGCCAGGTAGCGGGTGGAATATTGCGAGCGCACATCCTCGTTCCCGTACAGCACCATTTGCAGGCGCTTGATGCTCTTTTCCAGCTCTGCGCCGTGGTTGATATGGATGTGCCGGGCCAGTTTTGGGTCCGACTGCTCGTAAATCTTGATGACTGTGTCCAGCAGCTCCGGGATGCCCTGCCCATCGCGGCTCACGGTGGGGCACACGGGCATGCCCAGCAGCCAGCCCAGCTGCTTGATATCCAGTTTGTCCCCCTTGTGCTGGAGCTCATCGTACATGTTCAGCGCCATCACGGTACGGAGGTTCATGTCTATAAGCTGGGTGGTCAGGTACAGGTTGCGCTCAATATTGGAGGCGTCCACTACGTTGATGACCACGTCCGGCATGGCCTCCAGGAGGTTTTTGCGCACATAGAGTTCCTCCGGAGAGTAGGCGCTGAGCGAATAGGTGCCCGGGAGGTCCACCAGGGTGATATCGTAGCCCTTGAACTGGAAATGCCCTTCCTTGGCGTCCACGGTGACGCCGGAGTAGTTTCCCACGTGCTCGTGGCTGCCGGAGGCAATGTTGAACAGGGAGGTTTTGCCGCAGTTGGGGTTGCCCACCAGCGCTACGCGTATATTATGGTGCCGCTCCTGGGCCACATGGGCCAGGGCGCGGTCCAGGCGCTCTTTATCTTCCAGGTCGCCGGGCAGGGCCTGCAGGTGTTCATCCGTCTGGAGGGCCTCGCGGGCTTCCGCGTCCGTCACCACCTCAATCTGCCGGGCTTCCTCCCGCCGCAGGGACACTTTATAGCCGATTATCTCGTATTCGATGGGGTCCTTTAGGGGAGCGTTGAGCACCACGCGGACCTCTTTCCCTTGAATGAAGCCCATCTCTATCAGGCGTTTACGGAAACTTCCGTGACCGTTCACCCGAACAATCACGGCATGGTCGCCCGTTTGCAAATCTGAAAGTATCATCGTTTTGGTTTTCGTTTTGCGCTGGCGCAAAGTTACGGCGGAACTTGTTTTCCGTCAATCCCAATAAATGGGGATATTTACCGAATTTATTGGCGGGAAACGGGAAAATTAAAGAAAAAGCGCTAACTTTGTGAACTATAAAAATGAAGAGAATGAAAAAGGTTTTAATTCTTGTCGCAGCCCTGTTTGTGGGCATTCAGGCACATGCACAGTTGCAGGCCGATGGCGGTTATCAGCATTTCTTTGAACAATGGCAATATCGGAATGGAGAAGTCCGGGAAAATCACAACGGTCCCGATTGGGACGGCATTTACGTAGGAGGCCGGTACAACATCAACCTTCCCTGGGTAGATGGCCTGTCGGTCATTCCCGGCGCCAATTTCTCCTTCATGTTCAGCAAAGTGGCCACTGACGCCAGTTGTCGCGAGATTGCCCTCAACATCCCCATCGACGCCGCCTATACCTTGGATCTTGGCACGGTGCAGCTCCGGGGCTTTGCCGGTCCGTCCATCCAGGTCGGCCTGTTGAACCACTTGGTTGCACGCGGCGGCAACCAAACCACCAGCTACAATATGTATAGGGACAACGGGAATGTTTATGTTCCTGGCACCCGTACCCGCGTCAATGTTTCCCTGGGAATTGGCGCCGGCTTTGTCGTGAGTGAGCGCTTCACCGGGCATATCCGCTATGACCTGGGCCTGGCCAACCTTACCACAGCCCAATACCTCAAGTTGTTCCGCAATACCCTGCAAGTGGGTGTCGGCTATATCTTCTAATCGATAAACCCAACCATGAAAAAATTCTATTCGCTTGTTCTTGCAGCGGCCTTGATGCTGCTCGGGACCCAGGCCAAGGCGCAGTTCCACGTGGGTTTCGGCTATCTGAACTCCACGGAAATCACCCGTTTCCAGGACGCCACGCTCAATAATGGCAAGCCCTTTGCGGAAAACATGAGTGGGTTCTATCTGGGAGCCACCTTCAACATCAAGGTGGCCGGAGACTTTGGTATTGCTCCCGGTTTCTATCTGGACATGCTGTTCCAGAGTGAGCGTTACACGGAACTGCCTGCCTATTACCAGAAGCGTTTTGCCGGGTTCGAGTTTGCCAATGGCTTTTACCGTGAGCTGGCGCTGAATGTCCCAATCAATCTTACCTACGACTTCGAGATCAACGACAACGTGCGTATCTTTGTCTATGGCGGCGTGGTGGCACAGTTCGCCCCGCTGGCACGCACTACGTACCGTGTCGGGACAAATATCCCCGTGGGGCAAATCATTGGTCCTGGAGGTAGCAGTCGCGTTTTCTATGTCACTAACGGAAATACCTATAAGTATGATCACCTATGGGGAGATGAACCGGATATGAGGCCGTTCAACCTGTACGCCGGCGGCGGCGTGGGTGTGCGCCTTGGCGATATTCGCATCATGCTGGGTTATGACCACAGCCTGCTCAACGTTTCCCGTATTGAAGGTGAAAAGACCGGCCGCAGCCAAATCAAAATTGGCCTCAACTTCGTTGTGGGAGACGACTAATGATGGGAGAACTCGCAACCGCAGAACAGCTGGTTGTAGAAGTTTTCTTCCTTAATAATTTGATTCCGGCGTTCCTGGAGCCCGCCCTTACGCCAGTTTTGGGCCCACCAGGTGACGCCGGAAACTTGTTCACAGGCCCACTCACCGGCTTGGTCCACCTGCTGGAGGTCTTTCCAGCGGGAACTGGCCAGGGTGGTGGTGAGCACCGGAAATCCGTTTACAGAGGCATACTGTGCTGCCCGTAGCAGACGCTGCTTGAAGCATTCCAGGCAGCGTTTTCCGCGTTCCGGCTCTGCCTCCAGACCCTGGGCGCAAAGCCGCCAGGCGTCGTGGTCGTACACATCGTCCACTATCTCGATGCCCCATTTTTTGGCGTAGCGGAGGCATTCGTTCAGGCGGTGGTCGTATTCCTCGCGGGGGAAGATGTTGGAGTTGGAGTAGAAGATGACGGGGCGGATGCCCCGCTCCATGAGGCATTCCACAATGGCGCTGGAGCACGGCGCACAGCACGCATGCAGCAGGACCTTATCGGCCCCGCCCGGCACCTCAATATGCACCTGTGTCTTCATTCCGCTGCAAAGATACACCTTTTCCCCGTTTCCCCGCCCTCCTCGTCCTTAAAAAAGCTCGAATTTGAGGATGACATCCGGGGGTTGCCCTTCTCATCCTCAAAATCGGCCCAAAACAAGGATGAGGATGTTGTTTCACACGAATCGGTAGAAAAATTCCCGAAAAAATTCATGTTTCTAACGATGCGGTTCAAAAATTCGTTCTATCTTGCGGCGGGACAATTAATCGTCCTGCCTGATTGTATGAATCGCTGCGAACAACTGTTTTTTGAAGGAGGAGAGTATTATCACCTGTGCACCAAACCCATTGAGGACGAATTGCTTTTCCGAACAGAGGAGGAGCTCAATGAAATGCTCAACTTCATTGCACTGGCCACCTATGGAGGCCGCTGCACGCTCCTCGCTTTCTCCATCATGGAAAACCACCTGCATTTCATTCTGGAGGGGGCAAGGGAGGACTGCGCCGCATTTTATGACAACCTGCAGAATCGGCTCCTGAAACTGCACCGGACAGACGGGCGGGCAAGGGTGGTCATGGCTGCTACGCCGCAGTTGATTCCCATCAGTAGCCTGAAACAGCTCAGGGACGAGATTGTTTATGTAATCCGAAACCCCTTTGTGGACAGGCAGAATGTGAATCTGTTCAGTTACAAATGGTGTAGTGGCTACCTGTATTTTAACGGCTTGCTGGACCTGATGCCCAAGGGAGAATCGGCCGCGGCCATGACTTTGACCCAGCGCCGGGCGTTCAAGCATGAGCGCGATGGGGAAATCGACCCGAGAATCCGTGTCCTCAATGGTGCGACCTTGCCTTCAAGTTTTACGGATTATCGGCGCGTGGAATCCCTGTTTGAAAATGCCCGGGAGTTTGTTCACTGGACCCTAAAGAACGTTGAGTCCCAGCTGGAGATTGCCAAACGGTACGGGGAGCAGTTGTTCCTGGACGATAAAGAGTTGTGGAGCGTTATCTTCCGCCTGTGCAGGGATACATATCATGTCGAAGGCCCCAAGATGTTATCCAACGAGAACAAGATGCGATTGGCTAAAACGCTGAAGTGGGATTACAATGCAGGCAACGCCCAAATTGCCCGATGCATGAACTTACCGATCCGGGTTGTCAACGACCTGTTCCCCCTCTCCGCCCAATAGGCTTCTCGTCCTTGTTTGGGGCCGATTTTAAGGACGAGGAGGCAAAAACCGGCATGTCATCCTTGAATTCGGGCGAAAATAAGGACGAGGAGGGCAAAACCCGGGTGTCATCCTTGAATTCGGGCGAAAATAAGGACGAGAGGCCTCAAACGGGGGTCTCGTCCTCAAACGCGGGCCCACACAAGGATGGACTAGTCCTCCTGGAATACCAGGCCGGTGGGGATGACGTTGTTGTTGCGGTACTGCATGGCCAGGCCGCCGGCGGAGGTCTCCTTATACAGGGAAGGCAGGTCCTTGCCGGTTTGCTTCATCACTTCCACCACGTGGTCGAAGGAGATGCGGTGACGGCCGTCGGAGAAGGTGGAGTAAATGTTGGCGTCCAGGGCACGGGTGGCGGCAAAGGCATTGCGCTCGATGCAGGGAATCTGCACCAGACCGCACACCGGGTCGCAGGTCATGCCCAGATGATGCTCCAAGCCCATCTCCGCCGCATACTCAATCTGGAACGGGCTGCCGCCGAAGAGCTGGCAGGCAGCGGCCGCCGCCATGGCGCAGGCCACGCCCACTTCCCCCTGGCACCCCACTTCTGCTCCGGAAATGGAGGCGTTGTATTTCACTACATTGCCGATAAGGCCGGCGGTGGCCAGGGCGTGCAGGACGCGCTCGTCACTGAAATTGTGGCTGCGGGCCACGTGATACAGCACGCCGGGTATGACACCGCAGGAACCGCAGGTGGGCGCCGTCACGATGCGGCCGCCGGAGGCATTTTCCTCGCTTACGGCCAGGGCATAGGCAAACACCAGGCCGCGGGAGCGCAGGTTGGGCTGGTAACCCATGGCCTTCACGTGATACACGGCGGCCTTGCGGGGCAGGTTCAGCGGGCCGGGCAGTCGCCCTTCGGCATTGAGTCCCCGCTCCACAGAAGCCTTCATGGCCTCCCACACCTCCTGCAGATAAGTCCAGATTTCCGGGCCCTCTTCCTGGTCCACGTATTCCCAGATGCTCCGGCCGTGCTCGTCGCACCAGGCGATAATCTCCGTGAGGGTGTTCAGTTTGTACACCTCGCCGGAGGTGCTCATCTCCTTGCCGGGTCCTTCCGACAGCGCGCCGCCGCCGATGGAATACACCGTCCAGTCCTCCAGCAGGGCACCATCGCCCCCGAAAGCCTTGAACTGCATGGCGTTGGAATGGTATTCCAGGAAAATCCTGGGACGCCAGTGCACTTTTACGGGCGCAACGGACTCCAGGGCGTCCAGGATGGCTACGTCTGTCATATGCCCCTTGCCGGTGGCGGCCAGGGAACCGTACAGGGTTACGTCAAACCGTGCCGCATCCGCATGCCGGGAGGCAAACAGCGTGGCAGCAGTGTAAGGGCCCATCGTATGTGATGACGACGGGCCCCTACCAATCTTATAGAGTTCTCTGAGAGAGTACACCTGCTACAGGTTTGCGTTCTCCTTCTGCCATTCGGCCACGGGCGGAACGATGCCCAGGGTCACGATTTCGTCGCGCATCTTCACGAGGTGCTCGTAGGAAGCATCCAGGGCAGCCATTTCCTCGGCGGTACCCTGGGGAGCGGTGAAGTGGCAGCCGGTAGCGTCGATGGTGGTGGGCATGGCCATCATCACGTTCTTGTACTTGCCTTCGTTCACGTAAGTACCTGCAGGCCAGGTGAACTTGTCACCGCCCATAGCGGCCTCGATCATCTTCACGGCCTGGTAGGCAGGGCTCTGGAAGGAGCTGCGGCCACGGAGCTTGATGATGGCAGAACCACCCTGGATGGTGTTGTGCTTGATTTCTGCAAAACGCTCTTCGCTGAGGCCCATCTCTGCGAGGGGCTTGCCGTCAATCTTTACCTGAGAGGCGAATACGGCCATGGCCTCGCCGTGACCGCCGTAGGTGTGGGCACCGGTAACCTTGCACTGCTGTACGCCGAACTCCTGGGCCAGGGCTTCCTGCAGACGGGTGCTGTCCAAAGCGGCCAGCGAGGTGAGCTGGGACGGCTTGAGGCCGGAGTGGATGAGGGCGGTGAGGGCGGTGACGTCCGCCGGGTTGAAGATAACCACCACGAACTTGGCGTCCGGGCAGTACTTCTTGATATTGTCACCGAACTCGGCGGCAATCTGGCAGTTGCCCTTGAGGAGGTCTTCGCGGGTCATGCCCTCTTTACGGGGTGCACCACCGGCGGAAACAATGTACTTGGCACCCTTGAAAGCCTCTGCCGGGTCCACCGTGGCGGTGAGGTTGATGCCCTCGAAGGCACAGTGGTCCATCTCTGCCAGGACACCCTTAAGGCCGGGCTCGAAGATATCGTACAGGCAGATGTTGGGGGTAAGACGGAGCATGGCGGCCGTCTGGGTCATGTTGGATCCAATCATGCCGGCTGCGCCGACAATGAGGAGTTTTTCATCAGTAAGAAACTTCATGATATCGTATAATTTAATAGATTCTTCGCTTCTAATTTTTTTATAGATTCTTCGCTTCGCTCAGAATGACAAAAGGCACTCCGGCAGAATGACAAAAGTCATTTGAGCGTGCAAAGATACGAAATTCCCCGGAAAGATTTGTTGGATTTGCAAAAAATGCGTTATCTTTGTGCCGATATATTGTAACGTTAACATGGAGCCTCCCAGTCAGGTCAAATCTAATCAGGTAACGGTCGTCGGTTCAGACGACCCTCTGTTGCGATTGTACATTTGATATGAAAGGAAACCGGTGCCTCAGGGCATCCGGCGGCTTTTGTGTTGTCGTTCAAAACCACCTTATATGGGCCTATATTTAAAGAAGAAACTTGAAAACGAAGCCACCATCGGCGTGTGGCAAATCACCGAAAGCGAGGAGGAGCTGGTCAAACTGGCCGCCACTCCCGCGGACGAGATGGAAGAAATCTCGTTCATCCGCAGCGAATCCCTGCGCAAACAGCGGCTGGCCGTCCGGGCCCTGCTGAACACCCTTTTTGACGAGAAGGTGTACCTGAGCCATCACGACAATGGCAAACCCTACCTGGAGAACAATCCGGTAAACATTTCCATTACCCATACGGAAAAATACGTGGCCGTGATCCTGCACGACGAGGAAGACTGCGGCATAGACGTGGAATCCCTGGACCGGGACTTCTCCGCCGTGGAAAAGAAAGCCCTGAGCGAGGACGAGATTGACGACCTGGAAGAAGAGAAGCGCAACGAGCAGCTGGCCATCTACTGGTGCGCCAAGGAGGCGGTTTTCAAACTCCTGAGCCGCTATAACATTGACTTTGCCGAGCAAATCGAAATTGAGCGCTTCCGCCCCCGCGGAGAGGGTGAACTGGAGGCCACGTTCATCGACAAGGACGGCGACGAGGACGAGTTCAATTTGGAATACATGACCTTCGACCGCCACGTGCTGGTGTGGGTTGTGGGGGACTAGGCCTGCCCCTGTTGAAAACTTTCCCTGAAAAGAAACAGAATAGTTTCTATTTAGATCTTTTCCAAATTATAAAATCATGCATCTGCTTGTTAATTAGCATATTAACACGCGGATGCGTTTTATGTTGATAACTTTTTTCGAAAAAAGGCAGGGAAAGTCAAAACTTATTCTTTATCTTTGTTCTCGCCGCCGGGAACCCCCGGCTTTTTACAACCGATAAATAGCAGCCTTATGGTAAAACGTGTGCTAAAGCGCGACGGACGTCGCGTTGACTTCAACAACCAGAAGATTGTAGCGGCCATCCTCAAAGCGATGGACGTGACGGACAACGGCGAAGACATTGTGCTCGCCGCCCAAATTGCCCAAGCCATCTCCGAACTGGACAAGGACGAGATGACCGTGGAGGAAATCCAGGACGTAGTGGAGAACTACCTCATGAACAGCCCCCGCCAGGAGGTGGCCAAGGAGTATATCCGCTACCGCAACAAGCGCAACATCGCCCGCAAGGCCAAGAGCAACGAGATTTTCGAGACCATCATCCAGGCCCAGGCCAACGATATCACCCGTGAGAACGCCAACATGAACGCAGACACTCCTGCGGGCATGATGATGAAGTTTGCCTCGGAAGCCACCAAAAGCTATGTGGACGAGTGCCTGCTGAGCGATCCCGTACGCGAGGCCGTGGCCGGCAACTACATCCACATCCACGACAAGGACTACTACCCTACCAAAAGCCTCACCTGCATCCAGCACCCGCTGGACATCATTCTGGAGCATGGCCTGAAGGCCGGGCACGGGGAATCCCGTCCCGCCAAGCGCATAGAGACCGCCAGCGTGCTGGCCTGCATCTCCATGGAAACCGTGCAGAACGAGATGCACGGCGGCCAGGCCATCCCCGCCTTCGACTTCTACCTGGCCCCCTACGTGCACAAGACCTTTGAGGAAGAGGTGGACAAGGTGAGCGAAATGGAGAACGCAGATTACAGCGATCTCAAGACCGCCCATATTGACGATTACCTCAAGCGTGACCTCACCGGCCTGCAGGGCCGCGACCGTGCCTTCCAGCACGCCATCAACCAAACCGTGGGCCGCGTGCACCAGGCCATGGAAGCGTTCGTGCACAACATGAACACCATCCACAGCCGCGGCGGCAACCAGGTTGTTTTCTCCTCCATCAACTACGGAACGGACACATCGGCAGAAGGCCGCTGCATCATCCGTGAAATCCTGAACACCACCTACGAAGGCGTAGGCAACGGCTCCACCGCCATCTTCCCCATCCAAATATGGAAGAAAAAGCGGGGCGTGAGCTACCTCCCGGAGGACCCGAACTACGACCTGTACAAATTTGCCTGCAAAGTGAGCGCCCGCCGCTTCTTCCCCAACTTCCTGAACCTGGACGCCACCTACAACCAGGATCCGGAATGGAAGGCCGACGACCCCAAGCGCTACATCCACGAGGTAGCCACCATGGGTTGCCGCACCCGCGTGTACGACAACCGCTTCGGTCCCAAGACCTCCATCGGCCGCGGCAACCTGAGTTTCACCACCATCAACATTGTAAAGCTGGCCATCGAGTGCATGGGCATCAAGGACAAGGAACAACGGATTGGCAAGTTCTTCGAGCGCCTGGACTGGGCCCTGGAAATCAGTGCCCGCCAGCTGGACGAGCGTTTCCAGTTCCAGAAGACCGCCCTCAAGAAACAGTTCCCGCTGCTGATGAACGGCCTGTGGCTGGGCAGCGGCAAGCTGGAGCCGAACGACACCATCGAGAGCGTCATCAACCAGGGCACGCTGGCCATCGGCTTCATCGGCCTGGCAGAATGCCTGATTGCCCTTGTGGGCAAGCACCACGGTGAAAGCGAAGAAGCCCAGGAGCTGGGCCTCAGGATTGTGGCTTTCATGAAGGACAAAATCAACGGCTTCAGCGAGAAGTACCAGCACAACTACTCCTGCTTTGCCACGCCCGCAGAAGGCCTGGCCGGCAAGTTCACCAAGCGCGACAAGAAGACCTTCGGCATCCTGCCCGGCATCACGGACAAGGACTATTACACCAACTCCAGCCACGTGCCCGTGTACTATCACTGCACGCCGGAGCACAAGGCCAAGATTGAAGGCCCGTACCACCAGTACGAAGGCGCCGGCCACATCTTCTACGTGGAAATTGACGGCGACGCCACCCACAACCCGGAGGCCATCATGCGCATTGTGGACCTCATGGACAAGTACAACATTGGCTACGGCTCCGTGAACCACAACCGCAACCGCTGCCTGGACTGCGGCTACGAGAACGCGGAGGAAGGCCTGGAGGAGTGCCCGCACTGCCACGGTCACCACATTGACACCCTGCAGCGCATCACCGGTTACCTGGTGGGCACCACGGACCGCTGGAACGGCGGCAAGCTGGCCGAACTGCACGATAGAGTTGTACACAAATAGCCTGACAGCGTAAAATACAAGTTCCTGTACCACAGGTGTTTACGGAAAATCGTCTATGTAATCCCGCATAGACGATTTTTAACAAATGACACATAGTCAAGCACTTACATTTTACAGCATGAAAATCAGAGTATTAGATATACTGCACCAAACCATGGCCGACGGGCCGGGACTGCGGACTTCCATTTATTGTGCGGGGTGCAAGCACGCCTGCAAGGGCTGCCACAACCCCCAGAGCTGGGATTTCAAGGCCGGCAAGGAGATGGACGTGGAAGAACTGCTGGATATTATTAAGGCCGATGACCTCTCGGACGTCACCTTCTCCGGCGGAGACCCGTTCTACCAGGTGGAAGCCTTCACGCAGCTGGCCCGGCGCATCAAGGAGGAGACCACCAAGACCATCTGGTGCTGGACCGGCTTTACCCTGGAAGAGATTCAGGCCGATGCCCACCTCGCGCAAATGCTCCCCTACCTGGACGTATTGGTGGACGGTCCCTTCATCTTGGAACAGCGGGATACGGACCTGCTGTTCCGCGGCAGTCCCAACCAGCGCATCATCTACCTGCACGGCGCTCCGCCGGAGGATATTATCCCCGGCACGGTGGCCCTGGAGCCGCTCCGATAAAAAAGAATGCCCTCGCTTGCTGTGAGGGCATTTTTGCCGGTACTACCCGGCAGAAGAATACACTTGGGGAGGTTATTTTCCTAAGTTGAAGCGCAAGCCGGCCTCAATGTCGAAGCGGAGCGGCTGGATGGTACGCAGGGAGCGCGGCTGCAGGTCCGGTCGGAAGTAATAGCGGAACGCCGGATCCAGATACAGTCCCAGCCAAGGAGTGAGTTTGAATTCCACGCCCAGACCCAAACCGGCGGAGAACTGCGGCCGGGAACCTTTCCGATGATAGTGGATATCTTTCTGCGGACCGTGAACCAGATAATCGTTGTCCACCAGAAACTCCATGGTGCCGGAGGCAAATGTATGCACGCGCCAGCGGCCGCGGTTCACAAACTGGTAATACAAATTGAGCGGAATCCCCAGCCAATGCTGATGGTTGTCAATGTCCGTCTGCGAATACACGAATCCGTCGCCCTTATAATCCCCCACAAACATGCGGCTGAGGTTGGTGTAGCGAACACCTGTACCCACGGCCCAGCGCGGAAGGAATTGCCAGTTGATACCAATACCCGCCGAGAACGGCAGGCTGAAGCTGAGTTCCGGGCTCTCGTTATAAATGCCCTCCGGCGCGCTTAACGCAGGAGCGGCGTACTGACGCGAAGCCCGGGAAGAAACGGCTCCCCGGCGTTTATCCTGCAAGTTGCCGGAAACGGCCACAGACCAGGGACGTTTGGCCACTGTTTTTTCCTGCTCATAGGCCAGCCGGTTCAGGAGCGCCTGGTCATCGGCCTCCTGCACGGCCGGCATGTCCGCATTTTTGGCGGGAGCCGGTTCCGAAACGGCATCCGGGACGTTTGCCTCAACAGCTTCCTCCGCAACGGGGCGCTGAGGCATTTCCTCCACTTCCTGAACGGCCGGAGCGGGAACCGCCTGCGCCAAACGCACCGTCCGCCTGGCAGGAATGCTTGTCACAACCACGCTTTCCTCCGCGGGGAAGGCCACCTCCTGCACCAACGGTGCCTGAGGAATGCCTTCCGCGAAGCTTTCTGCCAATATAATAGGGTTAGAATGTTCCTGCTGTGCAACGGGCCGCAACAACACCACGCCCGCCAACATGGCGGCAGCGGCGGCCACAGCCCCGGTCCAGCGCCAGAAAGCCGCGGCACGGCGTTTCCGTGCCAAGCCGGCCTGTACTCCTTCCCAAACGGAAGGAGACACGCTCTCCTGTGCACCTTGCATCAGGTTCCTTACCTGTATGTCCAATTCATTCTCTTTCATGCTTGTCCTTTCATCATTTCCTGCAAGCGGAGCCTGGCCCTTTGCAACTTGGAACGGGAAGTGGCTTCTGTACAGCCCAGTTCCTTGGCAATCTCCTTGTGGGAGTAGCCTTCCACCACATACATGTTGAACACGGTTCTGGCGTCGGCCGGAAGGGAGGATATCATCCGCATCAAATCGCTGTATCCCATTTTCTGCACGGGGGTGGGCTCCTGGGTGAACAGGTTGCCGGCCTGGTCGATATCGTCACTGAGACCCAGGGCGTCCGTACGTCTGAGATGCATGAGCGCAGTATTGACAAAGATTCTTCTTGCCCAGCCCTCAAAGGAACCGGCTCCCTGATAGCTGTCTATTTTGGTGAACAGGGTGATAAAACCCTCCTGCAGGACGTCTTCTGCGTCTTCCCGGTTCCCCATGTACCGCAGGCATACAGCCATCATCCTGGGGGACAGGAGGTCGAACAAACGCTTCTGGGCCTTGCTGTCTCCCTCCCGGCAGGCAGCGGCAAGCTGCTCCGGCAACGACGGTCCGGCAGGAGATGAATCATCCCTTGTCCATGTAATAAGATGCAATTTTCCCAAAAAACGTTTCATCGGGTCCGATGTTTGTTTTTCCGTACACAAATTTATGCGTAACGGGAGGAGAAAACAAATTATTTGTATGTTTTTTGCAAAACCCGTATTTTTGTACTGATGAAAAGAACTGTCCTGGCGCTTGCGCTGTTTCTCCTGATTCCGGTGGGGGCCCTGGCCCAATCCCTGGAAAGCAACCTGATAGACGCGGTTACCTTATTCGGTAACGGCCAGGCCGCGCGTGCCCGGGAAATCCTGCAAAGCCTGTCCGTAGCGGCGCCTGAGAATGACGCCGTATGGTATTACCTGGCCCAGACGCAGTGGCAAACCTCGCAGCAGGAGGCTGCGGAAACCTCTTTGAAAAAAGCCGTCGCCCTGGACAGCACCAACTTCTGGTACCGCCGGCTGCTGGGCCGCATGTATCTGATGCAAAACCGCACGGAAGAAGCCATGACCGCGTATGAGCGCCTGGTAAAAGCCTTCCCGGACAAACATTCGGCCGTATATGAACTGCTGGACATTTACCTGAGCCGGAAGGAATTCGAAAAGGCGCTCACCACCCTGGACGAGATTGAAGGCCAGCGCGGCCCCTCGGAAGAGGTCACCCGCACCCGTTTTGACATTTACACCGCCATGGGCAAGCAGGAGGAAGGCGTGGAAACGCTGGAGGCCTTCAACCAGCAATACGCCTCTCCCGCCATCCTTTCCATGCTGGGAGACTATTACGTGCAGGATTTTGCCGATTCCCTGGCGCAGGTGCACTATGAAGAGGCCCTGGCCATCGACAGCAGCTATATGCCCGCCATCCTGGGCATGTCGGAGGTGTATCGGCACACCCGCCGTTACCCGGATTATTTCCGGACGCTGGACAAATTCTTTGGGTCCGAAGACATCCCCGCCAGCAGCAAAACCCTGTACCTGACCAACCTTACCCGCGCCATAGACCCCAAAATCCTGCAACTGCACAGGGACGGCTTTGACGGCCTGGTACAGAAAACGGTGGAGATGCACCCGGGAGACAGCACCGTCCTGGCTACCGCAGGAAGCTATTACTATGGCACCGGACGGGAGGCGGAAGCCGGAAAGTGGTTCCGCGAAGCGGCGGACCGTTTCCCCGCCAGCCTGGGGCAGACGGCTACCTATGTCCAATACCTCTCGCTGCAGAAGGAGTGGCCGGAACTGCAGGTGCGTGCCATGGAGGCCTACCGGCGCTTTGACGAGCTGGCGTTCCTGGACTACGCCAACATGGCCAACTATGAATTGAAGGAGTACGAGGCTATCGTCAATAATTGCCAGGAAGTCCTCTCCCGGCATGCCAAGGACAAAACCATCGCCCTGGGCGCCCTGTCCATGATGGGCGATGCCTACCATGCCATGGGGCAAAGCAAACAGGCCTATAAAGCCTATGAAAAAGCACTGAAACTGAATCCGGAATATGCGCCCGTGCTGAACAATTACGCCTATTACCTGAGCATAGAAGGGAAAAAGCTGAAGAAAGCCTATACCATGTCCAAGAAAACCGTAGAGGCGGAACCGGACAACGCCACCTATCTGGACACCTTCGCCTGGATTCTTCACCTGATGGGCAAAGACCTGGAAGCCAAGCCTTTCTTCAAGCACGCCATGCTGTACGGCGGCAAGGAAAGCGCCGTTATCCTGCGGCACTACGCCACCGTGCTGGATGCCCTTGGAGAAGCCGATACCGCCACTGTTTACCGAAAACAGGCCGCCCGCCTGGAACCTGCCGAATAGCCATGAAAAAAATCCTGTATAGCCTCCTGCTGGTGTTTTGCTGCTGTATCCCCGCCATGGGCCAGAAGCAGAAGACCACCATGAAGACGCTGGAGAACCAGCGGGCGCAACTGGAAAAGGAGATTGCCCTGCTGAACCGCCAGCTGGCCCAGAATTCAAAGAGCAGCTCGGAGGCCATGAGCAGCCTCACCATGTTGCGCAGCAAAATATCGGCACGGGAAAAACTCATTGCCGGATGCGACCAGACACTCCGCATGCTCAATGACTCCATCCAGGCCTGCGAGGGAGAAATTGCCCGCCTGCAGGCACGCGACGACACCCTTTCGCTGTATTACGCCCGCCTCATCCGGGGCTCCTACAAAAACCGCGACAGCCGCCTTTGGTACATGTATGTGCTTTCCAGCGAATCCCTGGGGCAGGGCCTGCGCCGTTTTGGCTATCTGCGGAACCTGTCGGGCCAGATGAGCGAGCAGGCGCGCAAAATCCGGGAAACCCAGGCGCAGCTGGAGGTGGAACGGGAGCGGCTTTCCGGGCTGAAGGAACAGGAGGAAGAAATACGCCGGAAGGTTGTTAGCGAGCGCGCCAGCCTGCAAAGCGAGGAAGCCCAGCGCAACCGGCTGGTGGACCAGCTCACCAAAGACCGCAAAAAGTACCAGCAGCAACTGCAGGAAAAAAATCGTCAAAAAGAGGCCCTCAACCGCAAGATTGCCGACCTCATCCGGCAGCAGCAGAGCGGAAAAGGCGGGAAAGGCGGCAACAAGACCGGTTCCAAGACCACATCCACCCAGATAGACACCAAGCTGTCCAACGAATTTGCCAGCAACAAGGGCCGGCTGCCCTGGCCGGTGGAAGGAGCCATTGTGGAGCGCTTCGGCAAGCACAAGCACCCCGTGTACCAAAACGTGGACCTGCCGCAGAACAACGGCGTAACGCTGGCCGTCAAACGGGGCACCCAGGCCAAAGCCGTGTTCAACGGCACCGTGACACAGATTGTGGTACTGCCGGGCTACAACCAGTGCGTCCTGGTGAGCCATGGCGCTTACTTTACCCTGTACAGCAAGCTCAGGAGCGTGGACGTGAAGGTGGGTCAGAAAATCACAACCGGCCAGGTAGTGGGCACGGTGGACACCATTGGCGGAGAAGACCTGTTCCACTTTGAACTGTGGAACGGTTCCACGCCGCAGAATCCGGAAAACTGGCTGCGCCAGTAACTTATTCTTTCGGGAAAATACCAAAGCAGGCGCTCCCGCTGCCACTCATGGCGGCATAGAGGGCGCCGCTTTCATAGAGGGCCGCCTTCACCTGCGCCAGGGCGGGGTGCGCAGCGAACACCGTCTGTTCAAAATCGTTCTTCAGGTCCGTCTTCCAGGTGGAAATGTCCTGCCGCAGCACGTCCTGCAAGGGTTTTCCCGGAATGCGGGGCGCAATGCCCCGATAGGCCTGGGCCGTGGAGACGGAGATGCCTTCCGGCACCACCACTTCCAGCCTGTACTGGTCAAGGTCGATAGAAAAAGGTTCCAGCACCTCCCCGCGGCCACGGCCGAACATGGGCCGGTTGTACACGAAGAAGGCGCAGTCGCTGCCCAGACGGGCGGCATAGGCGGCCAGGGCGGCATTGTCCAGCGTGAGGCCGGCGAGTTCCGCCATGGCGCGCAGGGCAAAGGCGGCGTCGGCGCTTCCTCCACCCAGTCCGGCTCCCACCGGTGAACGTTTTTCCAGGTATATCTTCATAGGCGGCAGGTCATAGTCGGCCGCCAGAAGGGCGTATGCCTTGGCCGTGAGGTCTTTGAGCGGGTCCCAGTCCACTCCCTCTTTCCGGGCAAGGGTTATCATGAGCTTTCCGTCCGGCGTAATAGCCTGCGTAAGGGTGCCGTAGCGCTCCTTCAGGGAGGCCAGCGTACGGCTGTAGTCGTCCCCGCTGATGACCTCCAGGCAATCGCTGATGGCCGGATACGGGACAAAGAGGGTTTCCAGGTCATGGAACCCGTCCGGGCGGCGGCGGAGCACATGCAGCCCCAGGTTGATTTTGACGTTGGGATGGCAAATCATAGCGCAAAGATACATCGCAAATCGTAAGAAACAGCAAAAAATCATGTGAAACAACACTATTTTTTTTACGATTGTAGGTTTTTCGCCCGGAGTTTCCGACCTTGCCGCTCACTAAAATGTGAATGCTATGCGCAAGTTGATCCGATGGGTATGTCTTGGGCTGGCCGTACTCTCCTGCCAGCCTCCTCTTTTTGAACTCCCGCCCCGCTCGGGACGGACATATGATTCCGGCAGGGCCGTCCCGCAGCATCCGGCGGAAAATCCCGACGGGCCGGCGGAGCAGGGCATACACCTGTATGCAAGCGCCGTCTGCTATCCCGACAGCGTGGACTGGCGGAACGGGGAGCCGGCAGACGGACAGCTGATTCTGCTCAGGAATCAGAGAGAACTGCTCCGGATGCCCCTGAGCCGACAGACAGAGCCGGACCGGCACCGGATTGTAAAGGGGCAGCTTTGGACCGACCGCTGCGAGAACGGCCAGATGGTGGTGTCCTGCAATGGACAGGAGCGCTTCCGCTTTGCCGGCGAAGAAATCTTCAACGGCTTTTGGGTGAACGGTGAGCAGGTTTACACCCTGGGCCAACGTCCCGGCGGCGGCATTTGCTTCCGCGTAAACGGGCAGGAGCGCTTCTCGTCCGGCAGCGGCAACGTGCTCAACGGCCCGGACAACGCCGACTGGGAAACGGGAGCCTTTTCCGTGGATACGGGCGGCATCTATTACGCGTACAGTCTGCCCGTGCGGGTACAGAACCAGGTAAGTTGGGAATACCGGGTCATGAAAGAGGAACAAAATGTCATGACGATTCCTGCCAACCCCGACTGCCAGGTGTACGACATCCGCGTCCGGGACGGCATTGTGTACCGTGTGGAGAAGCGCGGCGGAACGCTGTGCCTGCTCAAAGGAGAGACCTGTCTCCTCCTTACCCTTCTGGTAGGCGAGGTCCTGCATAACTGTAAACTGGTGCCTGTCGGAGACCGGATGCTGCTGAAGGGATACAGTTATCGGCCCGTTTTCACCTATTGGTACCGCGAGCCGGACTGCCTTGTGTGCAGCGTGTTGGGGCAACCGGCCGTGCGCGAACTGGTCATGGACGGGGACCGGTATGCCTATGTCCAGGAAAACCGCATGGGAAACGTCCAGGGGGTCTATTTGGACCAGAAGCCCGTTTATGTCTCCGCCGGCCGCCATACGCTGACATCGACCCGATGCATGCAGTTCAGGAAGGGAACGCTGGGCGTAGCGCTTACCGCCGACACGGGCAACCGGCACATGCTCATTCACAATACCGATACCGTCGCCGTCCGCTTCAACGGCTATTTCACCTCTGTTCTAATTGATTAAACCATGATTGTCTATATTCACAGCGCCAAATGCATGGGTATCCGGGCGGTTCCGGTTACCGTGGAAGTAAACATTACCCTGGGCATCGGGATTCACCTGGTGGGGCTGGCCGATGCCGCCGTTAAGGAGAGCCTCCTGCGCACGGTAACGGCCCTGCAGGCCAAGGGATTCCATGTTCCGGGCAAGAAAATAGTGATTAACCTGGCTCCGGCCGACATGCACAAGCAAGGCAGCGGGTACGACCTGCCCATCGCCCTGGGTGTCATTGCCGCCTCCGACCAGCGGTCCATGCCCGGGCTGGGCAAGTATCTGATTATGGGCGAATTGGGTTTGGACGGAAGCCTTCGGCCCGTAAGTGGCGCCCTGCCCATGGTGGAACTGGCCATGGAACAGGGCTTCCGCGGGTGCATCCTGCCGGAAGAAAGCGCCTTGGAAGCGGCCGATTTTACGCAGACGCAGGTGTTCGGCGTGCGGACGCTGGAGGACGTCCTCGTCATCCTGGAGGAACGCGAGGACCCCTCGCACCTGCTCATCTGGAACACGGAGAGCTACCGGCGGGCCCTCGAGAAGCCCACCCTCCCCTTCGGTTCCTTTATGGATTTTGCCGATATCATTGGCCAGCAAGGCGCCAAGCGAGGGGTGGAGATTGCCAGCGCCGGCGGGCACAACGTGCTGCTTCTGGGAGCGCCGGGCAGCGGGAAAAGCTCCATTGCCAAAGCCATGGCGGGCATTCTGCCGCCCATGACGCTGGAAGAGAGCGTCCTTACGTCCAAGGTGTATTCGGTGGCGGGGCGCACCACCGGGCGGCCGGGCCTGCTACGCACGCGGCCGTTCCGGGCGCCACACATATCGGCCTCCAAGGCGGCCATGCTGGGCGGCGGCAGCGGAGAGAACATCCTGCCGGGCGAGGTGTCGCTGGCCACCGGCGGCGTCCTGTTCCTGGACGAGTTCTGCGAGGCGCCCAAAAGCACCCTGGAGGCGCTCCGGGCCCCGCTGGAAGACCGGAAGGTGTGCATTTCCCGGCTCAAGGCCAAGATTGAATATCCCGCCTCGTTCATGCTGGTGGCGGCCTCCAATCCCTGTCCCTGCGGCTACTACGGGGAGGGCGAACGCTGCACCTGCACGCCCGGCCAGCGGTTGGCCTACCTGTCCAAACTGTCCGGGCCCATCATGGACAGAATTGACATTCAGCTGCTTTGCAGGCCGGTCCAGACCACGGCCCTCATCCGGGGCGAGAAGGCGGAGCCCTCGGCCGCCATTGCCGCCCGGGTGCTCAGGGCCCGCGAAGTGCAGCGCCAGCGCTTTGCCGGGAGCGGCATTTTCACCAATGCGGAGATGGACAGCAAGCAGCTGGAACGCTTCTGTCCGCTCTCGGACGCCTGCAAGGAGCTGCTGGAGCAGATTATTGACAAGCTGGGCCTGAGCGCCCGGGCCTATACGCGCATTATCAAGATTGCCCGTACCATTGCCGATTTGGCCGGCGCCCCCGACCTTGAACCCGCCCACCTGGCCGAAGCCGCCAGTTACCGCTTCCTGGACCGTCGCAATGTGCTGGATTTGTAAAATAGTATCATTTTTAGTATCTTTGCCATGTCAACGAAAGACAAACTGATAGAGCGGTTCAAAAAACTGCCGAAAGACTTTACTTTCGAAGAACTTGTACACTTGATGACATCTTTGGGGTTTTCTATTACCAATAAAGGAGCGACATCCGGTTCCAGAATTGGGTTTATAAAAGGCTCTTTGCTCATCAAGATGCACAGACCTCACCCGCAGAACATTGTGGGATATAAAACTTTGAAGGAAATTCAGGCCCTCTTAAAAAAGGAAAAAATATGGGAAAATTAAGCTATAAAGGGTACATTGGCTCCGTTGAATATGACGACAGCGTCAATAAACTAGTCGGGAAGGTTCTGGGGATGAAACATACCCTCATCCTCTACGAAGGAAACGCACTGGATTCTCTCAAAAAAGATTTCGAAGAGGCTGTCGATGACTACTTGGAGGAATGCAAAGCCAACAACATTGTGCCCGAAAAACCTTTTAGCGGAAAAACCGTTATCAGAATGGGTGCAGAGTTACATCAAGCCGCTACGCTCAAAGCCAAAGATTTGGGAATCAGTCTGAACGACTTTATCAAACGTGCAATTTCCACTGCTGTATTATGACACATCAGATTCAGATTGCCGGGCTCCAGGACCTGGAGCGGGCAGCGAGGGAGTTCCTCGGGCTGCTGGGAGACCATTCGCTGGTGGCGTTTTACGCGCCCATGGGCGCCGGGAAAACCACCTTTACCACCGCGCTTTGCAAGGTACTGGGCGTAGAGGAAGACGCCATCTCCTCCCCCACCTTCGCCATTGTAAACGAGTACCGGGGCACGGGCGGACGGCCTATTTTCCACTTCGATTTTTACCGGATAGACAGTCCGGCGGAGGCCCTGGACATTGGCCTGTACGACTACCTGGATTCCGGGGAGCTGTGCCTCATGGAATGGCCGGAAAACGTAGAAGGCCTCCTGCCAGATGAGACCTTACACGTTCAGATTTCCGTTCAGCCGGACGGCAGCCGCCTGCTGGCCTGGGAAGACTAAAGCTGCGCCTGCATGACCTGCAGGTGCTTCCTGTAATTGTGCTTGAGGCGCTGCACGGCTTCATGAAAGGACAGGTTTTCGTCCCCGTTGATGATCTGGCCACCGTTCAGGCTGCGGTCATCGGCCGGATTCCACAGCTTGAAATTCAGCTTGGCGCTCTCTGTGAGCAGCGCTTCGCACTCGTCCATATAGTCCGGAATGGTTTCCAGCTGCGGAAGAAGCTCGTAGAAACGGGTTTTTACCTTTTCTGCAAACACCGGATCCTGGAACAGGCGCTCGTACCAGATGGCCTTGCCGTTCACCAGCCGGGTTTCGCCGGCCGATGTGTAGAAGGACAGAATGCCCCAGTCAAAGTCCCAGCAAGGACCGGCCATGAGCTTGCCGTCCCGCGTCTTGTTCATGAATACGCTGCCCGGATTTCCCAGTTCATGGTTGCACATAATCTCAAACACCAGCCAGTAGTCCACAAACGAATCCACGTCTATATAGTGGGCATAGCCGGTTTCCGGATGGGCGAAATCGGCCCCGTAAATGGCATTGGCGGTGAGGCTGATGTACGACTTTATGAGCGAAAGCTGCTCGGAGGTAATCTCGTCCGGATCCGGGTTCTTTACGCCGAACGGGATTCCGTTCACCTTTCCGTTCATCCCATAGTAATACCCGTGCGGATCCAGCCACTGCACCTGGCTGTCATAATGCCAGTCGCACTCCAGCAGATAGCCGTCGTCCCCGACATTCACCCGATGGCCGTCCACCCGTACCTGTTCGATAAGCAGGTAGTTCCCAAGGTGCTTCCCGTCCAGGACCAGTTCCACCGGCACGCAGCCGGGCGTCCAGGCAAGGCTAGTCATGGACGACACCTTCATGGACACAAGGTTTCGCATGAGGGTCCGATCACAAAAGTTCGCCAGCAGCACCCAGCGTTTATGTTTGGGAAGGCCGAAAATGGACGCTTTCTCGTCCAGCTTTATCAGGTAGGGCTTCTTGGGCCAGGACCAGGTAGAATTACCGCGCCCGCGCACCCGGCATGAAACCGGCTGCAAGCTTTCGTACGCACCCGTGCCCTTGATATACAGACTGGCCGGCACTTCCTCTGTCTTGGAATGGACGCCCTTTCCGCCTTCCGTATCCAGATACACTACCGGCAGGCCCGTATTTACTTGTACACGAACCGTTTGCTGCTCGGA
>DFFY01000097.1:0-5129 GCA_002371115.1 Bacteroidales bacterium UBA3764 | reverse complement strand
AAGTCTGGCCCGTTTCCGCATTACTGAGCGGAACCACCAGGCAAACCTGGGTGCTGTACACCTCTTCCACCTTATTGTCCTTAAAGACCGCCACATACTCTCCTTCCTTCCCTCCGCGACGGAAGCTTTGCAGCGAGAAGGTGGCCGGCGCCTTTCCGCTGCCGTTTTTCACAAGCAGGGAGGGAATCTCAAAGGCAGGGTCCTTCACGGTGAAGGACAGTTCTGCACTGCCTCCGGCCGGAAGGACCAGACTGCTTTGGGATACGGTAATGGAACGCAGGCGAACCTCCGTGGGCGTGGGCGCTTCCGGGTCGATTTCCTCCCTGGTACAGGCCGCGAGGACCAGGCCGACCGCTGACAGCATGAGCAGCGCCCTACTCCGCATAGCTTCTGAGCACCTTCTCAATTTCTTCCTCCCTTCCGGCCGGGATTACCGGGGACAGGAAGGAGAGCATCTGCAGCATCCGGGCTTCCGCCTCGGGGATGCCGCGGGAGCGCATGTAAAAGCGTTCGTCCGGATTGAGCTGCCCTACCGTAGCTCCGTGGGAGCATTTGACGTCATCGGCATAAATCTCCAGCTGCGGACGGGTGTCCACCTTGGCGCTTTCCGTGAGCACGATGTTGTGGTTCTCCTGGTAGGCTTCCGTCTGCTGGGCATCCGGGGCGACGATGATGGTGCCGCTGAAGTTCACCTGCGCCTCCCCGCCGGCAATACCGTTGATGCACTGGGTGCTGTGGCAGCCCGGCGCGCGGTGGTGCATCAGGATGCGGAAATTCACCTTCTCCGCGCCGCTGCACAGATACAGGGCCTTAATGTGCGCCTCTGCGCCGGGGCCCACCAAGTCCACGCTGACGTCAATGTCCCTGCTCTCCCCGGGCAGCACCACGTACTCCAGGTTCAGGGTTTCCCCCGCCCGGACGCGGTAGAGAGATCCTTCGACAAGCTCAGGATGACAGGAGGCTTCGCCCGGGATGACAAGCGGATCGATGTACTTACCGTGTCCCATGGCTAAAACTGGTCAAAGCCCTTGGATTCAATGGCGTCGATGAGCTCCCGACCGCCGGTGTACACGATGCGGCCGGCCTTGAGCACATGCACCACGTCCGGCTGCACGTATTCCAGGAGCTTGTGGTAGTGCGTGATGATGATGGCGCTCTTCTCAGGGCTCCGAAGCGTATTCACGCCATCGGCCACAATCTTGAGGGCGTCCACGTCCAGGCCGCTGTCGGTCTCGTCCAGGATGGACAGGTCCGGCTCCAGGAGGGCCATCTGGAAAATCTCGTTGCGCTTTTTCTCGCCGCCGGAGAAGCCCACGTTCACCTCACGCTTGGCAAACTCCGGTTTCATTTGCACCAGCGCCATCTTTTCCTTCATGAGCTTGAGAAAGTCGCCGGTTTTGAGCTCCGGCAGGCCCTGTGCCTTGCGCTTGGCGTTCACCGCCGCCTTCATGAAGGCCGTGATGGTGACGCCGGGAATCTCAATGGGGTACTGAAAACTGAGGAAAAGCCCCGCCCAGGCGCGTTCCTCGGGCGTTTTGGCCAACAGGTCCTCCCCTTTGTACAGGATGCTGCCTTCCGTGACTTCGTAGTCCGGACGGCCGGTGAGAACGGCGCTCAGCGTGCTCTTCCCCGCCCCGTTCGGGCCCATTACGGCATGCACTTCACCGGGGCCGATATGAAGGTCTATCCCCTTCAGGATTTCTTTGTCGCCAATCTTGGCGTGAAGGTTATTTATCTCCAGAAACATCCATTTTCGTTTTAACCTTCAAAGATACGAATTTTTAGCGAAACGTCAACTTTCTTCCCGCCACTGGGCCGGAGTCTTTCCGGTTATTTTCAAGAAGTTGCGATGAAAAGAGACGCTGCTGAAAAAACCTGATTGCTCGCCGATATCCTGGATTTTCAGCTCTGGATGAGACACCAGCAACTCTTGGGCATAACGCACCCGGTATTCATTGACGAAATCGGTGAAAGATTTGCCGGTATTCTGGTTGATGCAGGCTGATATATATTTTTGGTTGGAGGCCATAAGGGCAGCAACATCATCTATCCGCAGATTCTTCCTTAGGTAAAGCTTTTCTCCTTCCATAAGCTCCCGCAGACGCTCCATCCGTGCGCTGGTATCCGGCTCCGGAGCCAATCCCCCGCGTCCGGCCCTTTTACGCAGGAACAGCCATAGAAGCCCTCCTGCGGCAATGAGCAGCAAAACTGGCAGCCACCACAATGCGCCGATGTCACGCGAACCAGGGAACGGACCGTCAAAAGGATAGTAGGCCATGACGGTGGAGTAGGGCTCGTAATTGTTCCCGGGCCGACCGCCGATCAGCAGCACGCGACCGTCGTCCAGCAGCACAGCAGCAGGGCCGTCCAGCGTAAAAAACGGACCGGGATACTGAGCATGGTACAGGCACAGGGAGGCTTCTCCTCCGGAGAGCGCATCATGATAGTCAATGCGACATATATAAAGGCCACCGTCGGCATCACAGCCCAATAGCAGGGCGGCTTCCCGGTAGCGGTGCACCAGCAACTGTTCACTCCACTGGATGGGATTCGCGGGATTGCCGGAAGGAATGTCCCAACGCGTGGGCAAAAGGGACAGTTCCCCTTCCCTTACCAGCATTAGGGCCGTCTGGCCTGCTTTGTTCTGGACAGCCAGGAGATAGCCGGTGCTGTCTATGGCGCAGCCCTCAGGCGTCCAGTTGCTGCTACAAGTATGGATGGGTTTCCAGCTTTCCAGCAAGGGGTGCAAGAAGCAGCCTTCACGATGCAAGAACTCCATCTTAACGGTATCCAGCGCCTCCCAGTGATTTCCCACGGCGCTTAAAAGAAGCACATCGTCGTCACCGGTCCGGAAGAGAAAAGGCAGCATCCGCTGCTCCTTCGTGGGCCGGGATTCCAATGGACCTTCCTGGGGCCGATAGACTTCCACAACGTCCGTCGCCAGGCAGTTGCCGGCAATGACTACCGTCCCATCCGATAGGGAGATGCCCCGGGCATGGGAACGCTTTTGCTCCATAATGGGCAGCGGGGAAAAAGATCGCGTGGTGCTGTCGTAAACTTCAGCCACGTAGCTCTGGCCGATGCCCAGGTACTGGTCGAAGCCGCCGGCCATCATCCATCGGCCGTCCAGCAGACGCACGCGGAAGCCGCAGTCGTGCGCATAGAGGGGCTGTAGGGGGTGCCATCGGCCGCCGCGGTAGTATTCGGCGCTCACCGTGGGAACGAACCCCGTAGTGTGTCCTCCCACCACCACGATATCTCCTCCGGATACAAAAGCCATGTGGTGCGAACGGGGCACCAGCAGGTCCTTCATTCGCCGTGACGGCAATTCCTTCAGCTGGCTGTCGGGCAAAGCCGATGCCCCGGTGGCCATGCACCAGAGCAGGGCTGCCAGAAAACAAATATGCCTGAGGGAGGGCTTCACCTTACAAAGATAATAAAACTATAGTTTTCCCTGGTCCTTCAGCATCCTCAAGGCCGGATAGGTAGGAAGGCTGCTGGGATCCATGGTGATTTCCAACAGGTTGCCTTCGGTATCATACCGAGCCAGCACCACGCCCTGGGTCTTGAGCTTGCCGCTGGGGCCGGCCATGTACCAGAAATACATTTTGTATTCATAACATGCCACGTCGTACCCCACCTCGGCAAAAAGGTCGTCCACCTTGGCGATTTCGGCCTCATACTCGGCGTTAACGGATCCCGAGGCCTTGGCGGCCTGCTCTTCCAGTCCCTGTCGATAAGTGTAGAGGTCGTTCACGTACTTGTACTCCTTCTCTACGCCCATATAATCAAACTTAAAACTGTCGGGGGTGGCAATGTGCGCCTTGGCATAGGCTTCCATCTCTGCCTGGACGGGACTGGGGCTCTCGCAGGAGAAAACCAGCGCCAGGGCCATTAGGGTAAATAACAATTTTTTCATACGCTTAACGGTTTATAATACTTTGTTTACATCCAACACCGCCTGGCCGCATTCCTCCACCACGGCCTCCAAACTGGTATTGAACTGGTTCATCAGAATGATCCGAGCCTCTTCCAGGGAGATGGGGATGGCACCTTTTGGCGGCGGGGAGGCAATGCAATCCAGGATGCGGATCTTGGCCATGAGCTTGGTGTAATCCAGTTTTGCGCCCTTGGCGGCAGCCGCTTCGATGCGGGGCACCAGGATGCGCTTGAACTGCTTTACGTTCTGGCGCACGCCTTCTTCGATGAGGGCATCTCCGTAGCCCAGCACGCGCAGGGCGTCTTCCTTCATCCCGCTTTCGAAGAGCATCTGGGCCTGTTTGCGCGCCTCCTCACCCTGGTTCATCCACTCCTTGCACTTGTGGATGTAGGTCTTGGCAATGCGCTCGGGATCTCCCAGCTTTTCTGTTTGACGAGTGGGGTCGATGATACGGCCCAGGTCATCGCCATAGGACTCCAGGCCCAGTCTTCCGTTCACCACGGCCTGGTCGGCCTTCTTGAGGGTCTTCATGAGCTCCGTGTGGTCTTTGGGGACAAACTTGTACTGCATCTCGTTGAAGGCCTCGGCATAGGTGTCTCCCATGAGGTTTTCATTGAGGTCGTACCAATTGCCGTCGTGTCCCTTGAACTGGTAGGTAACATCGCGGTCGGCGCCAATCTTGCGGCCAAGGCGAAGGTCGTCCCCTGCATTGCCCGTGGCGCCCTTGAAGACGCGCACCTCCGGCGGGTTGTTCTTGTAGGTGGGGTAGGCGTCGGAGATTTTGCTGCGCAACCGTTTGACCACCACCACGTCAATGTCGTCGTACATGCTCTGCATCTGCGCATTGAAGTTGGCCCGGAGCATGTCGGACGGCTGGTTGCGAAGGAGGTTCTGGGCGGTCTTGTTGCCCTGCAGGGCCAGGGTGGCTTTGCGCATCTCTTCCTTGGTGGCAGTGGGATTGTTCATCACGCGCTTGAATTCGTCTAACAGCTTCTGGCCGTCCTGGCGGGCCACCTTGGCGGCTTCTTCGGCCAGCTGGGATTCCTGCGTGTAGAGCGATGGATTGCCACGCACCTGGCGGATGGCGTCATCGGCCAGTTCGTTGGAGGTCTTGATCACCTTCTTGGCTTTGGTAGCGGCCTTGGAGATCTTCTCGGCGGTCTTGGCGCTGTTGAAGTTCTTGGAGGCC
>DFFY01000111.1:10896-31177 GCA_002371115.1 Bacteroidales bacterium UBA3764 | reverse complement strand
GCTTTTCACCGGAACTCACGAACTTAATGGGTTTGCCCACCACCGCCTTGATGGAAAGGGCGGCACCGCCACGGGTATCGCCGTCCATCTTGGTAAGGACAACGCCGTCGAAGTCCAGGCGGTCGTTGAAGGCCTTGGCCGTTTCTACGGCGTCCTGGCCGGTCATGGCATCTACCACAAAAAGGGTTTCCGTGGGGTGGACAGCCTGGTGCAGGGCGGAAATCTCGTCCATGAGCTGCTGGTCCACGGCCAGACGGCCGGCGGTATCCACAATGACCACGCTGAAACCTTCCGCCTTGGCTTTGGCAATGGCGGCCTTGGCAATCTTGATGGGATCCTTCTCCCCCTCCTCCGTATATACCGGCACGCCGATGCTTTCTCCCAGAAGTTTTAACTGGTCGATGGCGGCGGGACGGAACGTATCGCAGGCGGCCATCAGCACCTTCATGCCGCGCTTGGACTTGATTTGCAGGGCCAGCTTGCCGGAGAAAGTGGTTTTACCGGAACCATTGAGGCCGGCCACCAGGACCACGGCCGGATTCCCTTTCAGGTTAATGTCCTGCGCCGTGGAGCCCATGAACGCCGCCAACTCGTCGTGGGTGATTTTCACCATCATCTGCTGCGGCTTCACCGCCGTGAGCACATTGGCCCCCATGGCCTTGTCCTTTACGCGGTCGCAAAATTCCTTGGCCACTTTGTAACTTACGTCCGCATCCAATAAGGCCTTACGGATATCCTTGACGGTTTCCGCCACATTGATTTCGGTGATTTTCCCCTCACCCTTCAATATTTTGAAAGACCTTTCCAGCCTTTCGCTTAAGTTCTCAAACATATCAAATGCATTTGTACAACCTGCAAAGATACGGATTTTGGCGGAAGAATGGAAATCGTAAGAAAAATTTGCGAAAAAGCTGAAGTTTTGCACGAATCGGTAGAAAAATTCCGGAAAAATTGTACGTTTCTGAATCTGTGTTCCGGGGAAGCGCCCTACCTTCGCTCCATGAAACGAAAACGACTTTGGGTGATGCTCCCGCTGATAGCCGGACTCACCGCCTGTGACGACTTTGCCTTCAGGCATGATTGGCAAGAACAAGGAGAACTTCGCTGGGTGCTGGACGGGACTTTTCCGACAAAAGCCACTGCGGAGATTCCGGACACCAATGATTTCATTCTTACCATCCGAGACGGCGGAGGTGCGCTCCTGTACGAAGGGAGCTACGGAGACTCGCCCCAATATCTAAAGGTGGATCCCGGATGTTATACCATTGGTATCGTTTCCCTGCCCTTCAGTTCCCCCGCCTTTGCGCGGCCGCAATATGGTGACGAACAAGTGGTGGTGGTTTCCGCCGGACAAAACCTGGTCGTGCACCTGCAATGTACGCTGCGCAACGCGGGCATCCGCCTCCGGATTGCGCCGGATTTCCTGACCAGCTTTCCGGATGGCGTCCTCTTTGTACAACAACGCGGCGTAAAACTGAAATACACCTATACGGAAAAGCGCATTGCCTATATGCGGCCGGGAGAGGTATCACTGGTCCTGTACAACAACGTGCAGGAGCAAACGCTGTTCACCCGCCAGCTGGAGGCCCGCGAGATTCTCACCGTAAACTTGTCGGCACCGGCGGCGGACGGAATCTCCGGCGGACAGGTGCAGGTAGCCGTGGACACAACAAAAATCTGGTCCGACGAAGATTATGTGATAGGCGACGACGGTTCCGGGAAAAACGACGGGAGCAGCTGGGAGAAAGCCATCGCCGTGGGAGAAGCGTACGCGCATACAGGCAAGCAAGGCGTCTGGCTCTATGGCTATATCGTCGGGGGCGACCTCACATCGGCCGGTAAGACCGTAAAGACCGACGGCATTGTCAAGGACACGCACATCGCCCTTGCCGAACGTTCATCGGTCACGGAAAAACAAGCCTGCGTGGCGGTTGAACTGCCCAAAGGGAGTGTCCGCGACGCCCTGAACCTGGTGACGCATCCGGAACTCCGGGGACATCGGGTCTATGTAAAAGGGAATATCGAAGAACGCTATTTTGGCACTACGGGGCTCAAAGGCACCAGCGAATACAAGCAGCCTTAGAGCAGATGGTAGAACAGCCGCATGATGTGGGAACCCATCTCCTGGTACCATGTGCGGCTGTTTTTCCATTCCGCATACGTCCATTCCCGGGTTCCATCCAAATCCTTCAGGAACTGTGCCTTGCAGAAGAGGGCGGTTTCCGCGTCATAGATAAAACTGTTCACTTCACTGTTGGTAAAGAAACTGCGCATGTCCAGGTTGGACGCGCCCACAATACTCAGGCGGTCATCGCAGACCAGCGTTTTGGAATGGATGAATTCTCCGCTGCGGTCATAGATACGGACTCCGGCTGCCAGACACTCGGCATACATGGCGCGGTTGGCCGGCCCAATCAAGGGCGTATCCACCTTTTCCGGCAGAATCATGCGCACATCCACCCCCCGCAAGGCGGCGCTCGTCAGCGCATTCAGGAAAGAACGGGGCGGAACGAAGTAGGGCGTATGGATGTACACATAATCCCGTGCATTCTGCAGGATCCATTCGTAGCCCAGCAGGGTGGCCGGCCGGGGATTGTCCGCCGCATCCGTAACCACCTGCATGCATTTGTCCTGCAGCGGAGCCTTCCACGCTATTGGTGCAGGGGCAGGGAAATAATAAGGCAGCGGACGGCTCAGGCGGCCGCCGGAGGATAGCCAGCTGTCAATGAAGGAAGCCTGTAAACGGGCAACCACAGGACCTTCGATACGCAGATGCGTGTCCCGCCACTTATAGAAGTAATTGTCGTTCAGGTTCATGCCGCCGGTATAGGCCACTTTTCCGTCTATAACGACAACCTTCCGGTGATTCTGACAATTGATACGCATCAGAAACGAGCGGAAGCCGTTGCGGATATGCGTATAGGGCAATACCTCCATCCCTTCCTTCTGCATGTTCCGGAAATAGGACCTGGGGATGTCGCGCCCAATCATGTTGTTGTTCAGGAAACGGACCTCCACCCCCTCTTTTACCTTTGCCAGCAACGCATCGCGCACTTCCCTGCCGGCTTTGTCGTTCCCGAAACGGAAGTACTCTATGTGGATGAACTTTTGTGCCAGGCGGATATCCTCCAGCAGGAGCTCCCGCTTCCGCAGGCCGGAAGTAATGATTTCCAGAGCATTCCCTTCATACAGCCGGTTTCCGTCGCCGCAGGCGCGCAGCAGCCGCACCAGCGGACGCAGACTTTCCTCCACCCGGTCTGTATTGTGGTCCGGGAAAAGGCTGCCTGCCTTGTCCGCCGGCATCTGTCGGCCAAACATATCCAGCGTGCGGCCATGCAGCCGCTGCCGGACAACCTCCCGGCGGTAATTGATGCCGCAAAGGCTGTAAATGACCAGGCCGATGACAGGAAGAAGCGCAATGAATACCAGCCAAAACAACTGGATATCAGGGTCTTTCTCGCTGCGCAGAATTTGCCAGATGATGCCCAGAGCGAGAATGAACCGCAGAAAAAGCCCTATGATGAGTGTGAGTGGCATATGCATTGCGAATTTAATGATTTTCCGGGAGAATACCTATTTTTTCCTGAATCTTTGTATATTTGCATATTGGAGTTATAGAGGGATGAAAAACTATCTGGCCAAACTGGAAGAACAAATACGACTTCGCGCAGACAAAAATGCCCTGTGCGATTATGGCGGCGTATGCTATACTTATGCACAGGTAGCAGAACAAATTGAACGGTTTCATGTCTTCTTCCAGGCCGCAGGCATCCGCAAAGGAGACAAAATTGCCCTCTGCGCGCACAATTCCGCCCACTGGGCCATTGCCTTTCTGGCAGTAAACACCTATGAAGCTGTCATCGTCCCCATCCTTCCCAATTATACGGCAGAAGGCCTGGGCCAGCTTATCCGCCACTCGGACAGCCTGTTGCTTTTAGCCGATGCCGATATCTGGAAAAGCCTTTCCTCCCAGGAATTCTCCCAGCTCAAAGGCGTGTTGGATGTCCAGGAAAACCGGCTGCTCTGGTGGAACGACCCCCGCATACAAAGCGCATGGGAAAACCGGGAGCAATTCTTCCAGGCCCGTTTTCCGGACGGCTTGGACATAAACGACATCCACTATCCGGACTCCCCGGAGGCCACCGCCATCATCAACTACACGTCGGGCACCTCCGGAGACCCCAAAGGCGTCATGCTCAGTTACAAGGCCATGTCCGACATTGTCGATTACTGCCAGGAACACATTTACAACGCTCCGGAAAACCTGGTTTCCATGCTGCCGCTGGCCCATATCTACGGCCTGGCCATGGAATTCATCTACCCCTGCTGTACCGGATTCTCCATTTACTTCCTGGGGAAAGTCCCTTCCCCGTCGCTGCTCATCCAGTCCATGAGCGAAATCAAACCTTATCTCATGATAACGGTTCCGCGCATCATGGAAATGCTCTACAACAACCTCATCCGTCCCCAGCTGAGCACCCGCGGCGCCCGGGCCATCAGGACCGTTCCGGGGCTCCGCACTTCCTTCTACCGCTCAGTCGGGAAAAAGATGCTGACCACGCTGGGAGGCAACCTGCACACCATCATCATCGGCGGCGCTCCGCTGAACTGGAAGGTGGAAAGCGCCCTGAAAAAAATCGAATTGCCTTATGCCGTGGGATATGGCATGACCGAAGCCTGTCCGCTGCTGGCCTATGAGACACCGGAACACTTCGCCCCCGGTTCCTGCGGAAAACCCATCCATCAAATCCGGATAGACTCGTCAGAGCCGGACCGCATCCCCGGAGAAATCCAAACCCTGGGCCCCAACCTCTTTTCCGGTTATTATAAGAATCCTGCCGCCGACAAAAAAGCCCGCACGCCAGACGGCTGGTTCCGCACCGGCGACCTGGGCGTCATGGACGAGAGCGGCAACCTGTTCATCCGGGGACGCATCAAAGCGCTCATTTTAAGTTCTTCCGGCCAGAACATTTATCCGGAAGAAGTGGAGCAGGTGCTCAGCCGGCACCCGCTGGTGGAAGAATCGCTGGTGCTGGACCGGGATGGAAAAGTTACGGCCCTGGTATATCCCTGCGCCGGCGCCGTTCAGGGGGACGACGAAGAAGCCATTGCCGCACTCTCGGACGACATCCGCAAGAAGAGCAACGCCCACTTGCCCAAATTCAGCCAGATTTTCCGCGTAGAACTGGTGGACGTGCCCTTTGAGCGCACGGCAAAAGGCAGCATCAAGCGCCATTTGTACCAATAAATGTCCTATTCCAGGTAGCGCCGCTGCAGGCGGAGACAATCCTCATAGCCAAACGCCATAGCCTCCTCCAGGTATCCCTGGACTGAGCCCCAGTTGGCGTCTATGAGGTCCAGCGCATGATTGAAATTTTTCACGCTCACCCCCATGAAGGCGCGCACCACTTCCACTTCCTCTTCACCGCCACCGGCGGCACGGACATCGGCACAGAGCTTTTCCACCAGAGGCCGATAAGAATCGTTGGAACGGTCAAAGTCCCGGATGATGGTGGCGCGGTCCGCCCCCAGGGCCCCAAGAACCAGCGCTGCTCCCATGCCGGTACGGTCCTTGCCCTGCGAACAATGCCACAGGACCGCTCCCTCTTCCGTTTCCAGGATCAGCGCCATGAAAGACGCATATTGCAGCTGCGAGAACTCGCTCAGCACCAGGGAAGGATAGAGTGCACGGCCCTTCTCCTGAAACATTTTCATGAACGAAAGCCGTACAATGTGCTTGGAAAGGTCTATCCAGGTTTCTTCCGGGATGGCCTCTTCCGACTGCTGTTCACGCGAGAGATCCAAGGTGGGCAGCGTAATGGATTCCGCTCCGGGGATGGGGCGGTCCGGTTGCAGGGAGGCTTCCGGAACGGAACGGAAGTCGAAGATGCGTTTGAGGCGGAAATCCTCCACGAGCCGCCGGACATCACCGTCCGTGGCATCATGCAGGTGGGCTGTCCGGAGCAAAAGTCCGTGTTTCACCGTTTTATTACCAATTTTTATTCCGCCCAAGTCGCGGGCGTTGACAATACCCTCAAACATACATGCAAAGATAAAGAAAAAATCGCTATCTTTGTCTATCAAGATAGAAGACCATGGATACGAGAAAGCCCTTTGTAATTACCATCAGCCGCGAACTGGGTTCCGGCGGACGCACCATCGGCCGCAAGTTGGCGGCGCAGTTAAATGTCCGCTACAGCGACAAAAACCTGATTCAGAACCTTCGGGAAAAGTTCAACCTCTCCACCTATGAAATCGAAAAGATCAAGGGGACGAGGAAAAACTGGCTCACGGAGATGCTGGATATCGTTGCTCCGGTACCCAATTCCGGGGCCTACATTGGTTTCGAAGCCAACAAGGGGGACGATTGGAAACTGAACAAGGTAAAAGCGGATGATATCTTCCAGGCAGAGGCGGAAATTCTGAAGGGAATCGCAGCGGAAGGCTCCTGCGTCATTGCCGGCCGTTCCGGTTTC
Organism: Bacteroidales bacterium UBA3764; assembly: GCA_002371115.1. GTDB lineage: Bacteria > Bacteroidota > Bacteroidia > Bacteroidales > UBA932 > Cryptobacteroides. The sequence continues at coordinate 24,701 of DFFY01000111.1, read as the reverse complement.
TTCGTACTGAAAGACCATCCCAACAAACTGGACATCTTTATCCAGGCCCCGCTGGACAAACGCGTAGAACGCGTCATGAAAAAGCAGAACCTCTCGGAAACGGAAGCCCGCACCGTCATTGCGTCGGTGGACAAAAGCCGCGAGACCTACATACAGCGTTTCGCCGGGACAAGCCGCTACGACACCCGTAACTATGACCTGGTACTGAATGTAGGCGACCTGTCAGACGAAGACGCTGTGGCCTGCATCCTCAAATACATCAAATACGCCAGCAAATAATCAGCGCCCGCAGATATTCTTGAAGTCGCAGATGGCGCAGGTTTTCGCGTCCCGGGTGCGACGGAAGGGCACGTTTACATCGACCATCTCGGAGAGCATATCCCGAAGTTTTTCCCGCACCAGCCGGATGAACTCCGGGCTTTCCGGTACATCCGGCAAGGCGCCGGTGTACAGACGGCCCGTACTGTAAATGGAATTGAGCACCCGCTCCCCTTTCAGCGTCGCATCGGCATGGGCGAAAAGGCCGTACACAAAAAGCTGGAGGGCAATTTTGGGGCGGCCGTTGTTGGACTCGCCAAAGAGTTTCTCCACCACTGCAGCGGCGTTGTCATCCGTAATCAGGAGGTCGTCGTCCTCCACCTTTCCGGTCTTATAGTCCACTATACGCACCTCGCCGGGCCGGTAACTGTCCAACCGGTCGATATAGCCTTTGATGCGAAAACCTTCAAAGGTGGTTTCACGGCGCAGTTCCAGCCCCAGGATGCGGAAACCCGGCGAAGCGGAAGCCGCCAACAAGCCGATATCGTGCTTCAGCGCAGCACGCACATAATCCAGCAGCACTTCTTCCAAGACCAAATTGCGTCCGCTCACCTCCACGCTGTGCATTTCTTCCAGCACGGCGGCACGGATGAGACGGCGCAGCCGGGCGCTGTCTTTTTTCGCAGCCTCAAGATAATCGCGGGTAACCAGTTCCCGGCTGTACAGCTGCTGCATCACCCGGTGGAAGACATTGCCCAACATCCCGGCATCCAAGGATTCGGCCACCTCGTCCTCCGCCTGCAAATGTTCTACGAACTGGTAATAAAAACGGGCCGGACAATACAGATAGCTCTGCAGCACGGAAGCCGACAGCACTCCGTTCCGGATGGTTTCCACATGGGCCTCCGTCTTGGGAATGGTTTCTTCCACCGCGACAGGATGCATTTCCGCACTGGCCGCCAAACGCTCCAGAGGCATATGGAAATGATATTCCAACTGCTTGATGTACCGGCTTTCCTCACCGGACTTCAAGCCCTCCGTGCGGCTGTCATACAGCAGCCACACATGCTCCGGGCGCTGAATCATGCGATAAAAATAGTAAGCCCACACGGCATCCTGGTACTCATAGGTGGGAAGGCCGAATCCTTTACGCAGTTCCGGCGGAATGAAGGAAGCGGAAAAACTCTTGCGCGGGAACATGCCTTCGTTGGCACTCAGGATAACCAGGTTCCTGAAATCCAGCGCACGGGTTTCCAGGGGGCCCATCACCTGCAATCCCTGCAGCGGTTCTCCCCGGAAAGGCACCGAAATCCCTTCCAGACTGGCTTCCAGAAGCCGGAGATGGGTAGCCGGAAGCAATTCCAGGTCCGTATCTTGCAAAATATTCAGCTGTGTATGGCAACGCTTGGCAAAATCCAGTTCCAGCAGCATATCCCCGGAAGCCGACAGCTGGCGGCCCACCAAGGCAACCACGTCGGAGAAATAGCGTTCCATAGCATGGTTCTGCCGGGCCGATGCCAGCGTCGGTTCCGTTATCACCGCCTGGAAAAACAGGTCCAGCACCGGGCCGCCCTGCAAGTCCTCCAAGGGGATGAAATACTTGGCGTCCGCCTTCACCCGGGCAACGCATGCCATTTCCTCCTCCGAGAGCAACGCACGGAACAGACCGGAAGCAAACACCTCCCGCACCATCCGGTGGTAGAAATACCAACCGTCCGGGCGGTGCCGCAGCCGCAGTTGCATTTGTCCGAGCGCCTGGAGAAGCGTATATACCGAACTGCCGCGCATGGGATAGCCCATGGTCACGTTCACATTGTCATGCTGCGGCGGGATGGCGTTCAGGAGCGGCAACAGCAGCGTCTCGTCCGGAAGGACGAATGCCGTTTCCACATCGCTCGCGGCCGCGGCCTCCTGAAGGATGTGCCCGGCCAACTTGGCCTGCCCCACGGAAGAAGGCACGCTCACCACAGTAATCTTGGGCCTGGGAAGTCCCTGCGGGTCTATCGGGAACGCCTGCGGAAATTCCGTCACGTTCTTCCGCATAAAAAGAGAGGCCTTGTTGGCGGGATCCTGTATCTCCGTACTCACGAAATCCCAGACAAACTGGGCCAGGCCGGCATCTCGCATCCGGGAGAGCAACAGACGCTCACATTCCGTCAGTGCATTCAGCCCCACAAATACAAACTGCCCGGTTTCCGGAAATACCGGGGAGAGCAAATCAACCGCCGGCGTACCCGCTTTCAAAGCATCTGCCAGACTCCGGTACACCATGCCTTCATAGGCCATTCCCTTTTCCTGCAAACGCGCCCGAAACTGCGTGTACAGCGGGAAAAGCAGATTCCACAACTGGACAAAACGCGTTTTTATCTCACTCTCCTTCCCCTCCCGGAAATGCGACAGGAACTGCTCGATGGCCGCGCGCTGGTTTCCGCTCAAGTACTCGAACGAATCCTGGATGGCCTTGAAATCCGACACATTCCGCAACAGGTCTTCCGCATGGACCAGATACTTGTCTATGTCGTCAAAATCCTGCAGCATCACCTCCCCCCAATAGATGAATTCATCCAGGGGCTCGGCGGCAGGATTCAGCGCGCGATAGCAGTCATACAGCTCCAGCAGCAGCCGGAGCCCGTCCGTTACCTCTACTTTATATACCGCATAGAAGAAATCGTTGATGGTAAACATGGGCGGAACCGGAAGCGGGACTCCACCGCCCCGTTCCTTTACCTGTTCTCCCAAATACTTACGGAAGAAGACCATCGACCTCCGGTTGGGGAAAACGAAGCAATGCCGTTGTATGTCCGGGGCCTGGAAATAATGGGCGGCCACCTGCGCAAGAAAAGGTATCATAGTTTTCCGCTAAATTAGCAAAAATATCTGAAAAAATGCTTATATTTGCAATTGGAACTTTCTTTAGAAAGATTCTAAAATAAATACAATAAAAGGAAACCGATATGAAAAAGAAATTCAGATGCCTGGTATGCGGATACGTATATGAAGGCGAAAATCCTCCCGCAGAATGCCCGGTGTGCCATGCCAAAGCAGAAAAGTTTGTAGAACTGAAGGAAGAAGCCGGCAAGGACCCGCAGTGGGCCTGTGAGCACGTGATTGGCGTTGCAAAAGGCTGCGACCCGGAAGTATGGGCCGGCCTGCAGGAACACTTCACGGGCGAATGCTCGGAGGTGGGCATGTACCTGGCCATGAGCCGCCAGGCGGAGCGTGAGGGCTATCCGGAGATTGCCGACGCCTTCAAGCGCTACGCCTTTGAGGAGGCAGACCACGCCGCCCGCATTGCAGAGCTCCTGGGAGAGGTAGTATGGGACACCAAGACCAACCTCAAGAAGCGCTATGAGGCGGAAGCCGGCGCCTGCGAAGGCAAGCTGGCCATTGCCACCAAGGCCAAAGCCCTGGGCTACGACGCCATCCACGACACCATCCACGAGATGGCAAAAGACGAAGCCCGCCACGGGGCAGGCTTCTTAGGTCTTTACAAACGTTACTTCGGGAAATAGGCTTACCTGATCTCGAGCATGTATGGCAGCCGGGCGTAAACAGCGCTCGGCTGCTGTTTTGTAAGGGACTGCGCAGCCTTGGCTATGCCGGCAAACGGCGTATCGGCCAGAATGGAAGGCTCCTCGGGGGCCATGCCGAAGCTCATGAGCAGTTCTTCCACCAAGGTGAGCGGCTGCGGATACCCTACTACCTGATATTCGTCGGAAGAATGGAAGTCCGCCAGGGCGGCCGCATAGGCAATGGCATCATCCAGGGTACCAATCTCATCCACCAGGCCAATCCGGAGGGCATCGGCACCGGTCCAGACACGGCCCTGGGCTATCTCGTCCACACGGGCGGGCGTCATATCACGGCTGGTGGCCACCAGGTTCACGAAGGACTCGTAGATGTCTTCCACGGAAGCCTGCATGTAAGCGAGTTCCGCATGGTCGAACGGACGCATGAGCGAGAACATGTCGCTGTGCTTGTTGGAACCGACGGCTTCCATCGTCACCCCGACCTTTTTGGTAACGCCGGAGAATTCGGGAATCATGGAAAACACGCCGATGGAACCGGTAAGCGTGGTGGCGTCGGAATAAATCTTCTGGCAGCCGTTGGAAATCCAGTATCCGCCGGAAGCGGCGTAATCACCGTAGGAGGCCACCAGGGGCTTTTCTTTTTGCAGGAGGTCCAGCGCCGTGCGGATTTTCACGGAAGCGGATACGCTGCCGCCGGGAGAATTCACGCGAAGCACCGCGGCCTTGACGCTCTTGTCCTTGCGGACCTGGTCGATGACCTGGACAAAACGGTCGGCAGCCACCTGGTCGTATTCCTTTCCTTCCACAATTTCACCGTCGGCATAAATCACGGCCACATTGTTGCGGCCGGGAAACGCTTTCACCCGGTCCGCCACGTAATCGGCAAAGGGCATGAGTCCCAGTTTCTCCGCTTTGTCCACCTGGGCAAGGGTACAGAGTTTGTCCAGCAAAGCCTCGTGATCTACCAGTTCGTCCACCAGCCCGTTGTTCAGGAAGTCTTCCGGCTGAATGAGCGAAAGCTTGTCCACCAGCGCGTTGAAGCTTTCCTCGGAGAGGTTGCGCGACTGGGCGATGGCGCCGGAGAACACCTTCCAGCAGGAGTTCACCATTACCTGGTTCTGTTCGCGGTTTTCCGGCGAAGAGGCGGAACGGATGAACATTTCACCGGCACTCTTGTATTTCCCGTGCCGGATAAGCTGCACATGCACCCCTACCTTGTCCAAAAGGTCCTTCACAAAGGTAAGTTGGGCCGACAGGCCGATGAGCGTGGCGTTTCCGCCGTGCTGGGAGCCCATATATACTTTATCCGCAACGGAAGCCAGATAATAGGACCCGTTCCCGGGATTCTCCGTGTAAGCGATGACCGCCTTCCCGCTGCGGCGGAATTCCGCCAGGGCGGCACGAAGCTCTTCCGCGTGGGACATGCCCACGGCCATGCCGTCTGCACGCAGCAGCACGTACTTCACCGCAGGGTCCGAAGCGGCATTCCGGAGGGCGGCGACAGCGTCATGCATGCCCACGACAGGTGTCATGTCCAGGCTCATGGAAGACATGAGACCGGCGGCCTGCGGCATCTGCGCCTCCTGGGACTGCTCCCCCAAAACAAAGGTACTCATGTCCATATCCAGCACCCCCTGATGCGGCAGCGAGGAAGACCCGGAGGAGAGCGCTGCACCCAGAAAAACAAACAAAAGAAGAATCCGCAGGATACGGAGCACAATAAAGCCGCAGACAACGGCCAACAGGGTCTTTACAAAATCTTTCATACTATAAAACTAATTCCGTAGCATGGTTCCAGGAGATGTTCTCCCGATAAAAATTATTCAGATAGGCGGAGCCCATGGAAGGAAGGTACATGGACAGGCCGCAGACACGGTTAAGCGGAATGCTCAGGAACGAGCTCGTTGCAGCCTGATAGAGAATACAGGCATCCAGGGCAGCCTGCAGCCTGGCGGTTTCCTCCTCCGTAATACCAGCTTGCACCAGAATGTCCTTCAGGTCATAAAAATAGTGGCGGTCATAGCGGAAATACCCCTGCACCCTGTCGCCTTTCAAAGAATTTAACGCAATACGATACTTGTCGAACAACTCCTTGCACACCGTTTCCAGCGCTTCCATCTTCCGCGTATCCACCACCGTAATGGTGGCGCTGCGGTTGCCGCCGGACTTCGCATCGTAATAGGCGAAATACGCACGGCACACTTCCACCGGATCCGACGGGGTGGCAAAAAGGTGGCTGGTAATGTTCTTGTAGTCAAAACCGTCGGCCAGCACCTCCGTGGGCGAGAATCCCACGATATCCGCCTTCCCTTTCAAGGCATGGGCCACCTCCACGCAGCCGGAAAGGCAGGCGTCAATGAGGCAATAGTCCAGGTGCATGGGAATGGCATCGGCAAAATCCGTCAATTCCATTTCCACGCCACCGTCGGGCGTAATGTCCTGGCCGATGGAACGGAGCCCCCACAGCGTGCCGGAGGGTTCAAATTTGGAAGGGTCGGAATAATAGCCGGAAGGCATCCAGCCGGAGGCATGGGAAGAGAATACGACCCCGTAACCAGCTGCAGGATACTTCTTTTCCACAAAAGAAAGCGCTTCGCGGATGGTCTCCTTGGAGCAGAGCGGGGTTCCTTCCGCCCAACTTTTTACCGTATCCCGGTGGACGCTTCCGTCCCGGCCGGACCACAGGCGGTACAAAACCGGCGCACGGGGCGTTGTGTAGTCCCCCCTGCTTGCGGCCACACGTGCCAATACCAACAGCACATCCGCGTGGAAGGATGTGCCTGCCGGGACATAGCCGCTCTCCAAATCCTGCAAATCCTCTGCCAGGTAGCCGGCCAGCGAATTGTATCCGCCGGAAATCATCACCATGACCCGGCGTGTGGGTTCCGTATAACTCCGCTGTGCCTGACTGGACCGGGCCGAACTGCCTCCACGGACGCTTCCCTGCTCAAAGTCCGGATCCTTGGAACAGGAAACCAGGACTAAAAGCAAGGCTGCCACAAACAATATGAGCCTTTTTACCATAATTGGCAAAGTTAATGATTATTTTTGTATATTTGCACGTTATGAAGAATATAGTAAAAATGTTTTTTTGCGGAAGTGCCGCCCTTCTGATGGCCGGCTGCGATGCGCCCGAGACGGAGCGCAGCGCCCATGATTTCAAGTACACGATTGATTCCTTCGCAGACCTGAAAGTCATGCGCTACCGCATTCCGGGCTGGGAAAACCTGAGCCTGCAACAGAAAGAATACGCCTATCACCTGGCAGAAGCCGCCAAGTACGGCCGGGACATCCTCTGGGACCAGAACTGCAAAGACAACCTGCGCGTCCGCCATGCGCTGGAAGCCATTTTGGAGAACGCAGCCATTGATACGGAAGCAACTGAATATCAGGATTTTCTGGTCTATGCCAAACGGGTATTCTTCTCCAACGGCATCCACCACCATTATGCGGAGGACAAAATCTTCCCGGCTTGTTCGCAGGAGTATTTCGCCTCCCTGCTGGACGCCTGTGGCATAGAAGACAAAGGCCTGCTGGACATTATTTATAATCCGTCCGTATGGCCGCAGCGCCGGTCCACGGAAACCTCCGGAGACCTGGTGAAACTTTCCGCCGTTAACTATTATGAAAATGTCACGCGCGAGGAAGTGGAAAAATATTACGCCGGCATCGTTGACCCGGCAGACCCGGAACCGGTTTCCTGGGGGCTCAACACCAAAGTGGTGAAAGATCAGAAAGGCAAGGTAACGGAACTGCCCTGGAAGATTGGGGGCCTGTACTCCCCCGCCCTGGAGAAAATCTGCGAAGAACTGGCCAAAGCCCGTGAGGTGGCGGAAAACGACATCCAAAAGCGCGCGCTGGCCATTCTCATCGACTATTATAAAACCGGCGACCTGCGCAAGTGGGATGAATTTAACATCGAGTGGGTGAAGGATACCATCGGCACGGTGGACTTCATCAACGGTTTCATCGAGGACTACAATGACCCGCTGGGCCGCAAGGCTTCCTGGGAAGGCTACGTGAACATCAAGGACTTCGAGGCTTCCAAGCGCACGGAAATCCTGAGTGCCAACGCCCAGTGGTTCGAGGACAACTCGCCGGTGGACCCGCGCTTCAAGAAAGCCACCGTGAAGGGCGTCAGCGCCAAGGTCATTAACGCCGTGTGCCTGGCCGGCGACAGCTATCCTTCCACGCCCATCGGCATCAACCTGCCCAATGCGGACTGGATTCGTAAGGAGCATGGTTCCAAGAGCGTCACCATCGCCAATATCACCCATACCTATGACTATGCAGCACAGGAGCTGCCAACCAGCACCCTGAAGGAGTTTGCCTACGACAAAAAGGAAATTGAGCTGGCCAAGAAATGGGGCACCGTCGCCGACGAAATCCATACGGACCTGCACGAGTGCCTGGGCCATGCCTCCGGGCAGTTGCTGCCGGGCGTAAGCTCCACCGCCTTGGGCGAATATGCATCGGCCCTGGAAGAAGCCCGCGCAGACCTCTTCGGCCTGTATTATACGGCCGATCCCAAGATGGTGGAACTGGGGATTATGCCGGATCCGGAGGCCTATAAGGCGGAATACGCCAACTACATCCGCAACGGCCTCATGGTGCAGTTCACCCGCGTGGAACTGGGCCGTCCCAATACGGAGGCACACATGCAAAACCGCAAGCTCATTGCACAGTGGTGCTATGAGAAAGGCGCCAAGGACAAGGTGATCGTTAAGAAGGTCAAGAACGGCAAAACATACTTTATCGTCAAGGACTATGTAAAATTGCGCGCCCTGTTTGCGGAGCTGCTGGCGGAGATTCAGCGCATCAAGAGCGAAGGCGACTATGCGGCCGGCAAAGCACTCATCGAGACCTATGCCGTACACATAGACCCGGAACTGCACAAGGAGGTGAAAGCCCGTTACGAGGCCCTGAACCTGAAGCCTTACGGCGGCTTTGTGAACCCGGAAATCCAGCCGGTCATTGCGGAAGACGGCACGGTCACGGACTATGTCCCCGTTTACACGGACGATTATCTGGGCCAGATGCTCCTCTACGGCAAAAAGTACGGCACGCTTTGATTCAAGACTACAGAAATTACCTTAGACTGGAACGTAGGATGTCACCCAATACGGTGGCATCCTATTGTCATGACGTGGAGGGCTTTCTGGCCTTCAGTGAAGTGGAGCCCCGCACCGTGACCACCTCAGACATCGAACAGTATCTGGGAAAGGTGACGGCAGACGGTCTGTCCAAGCGCAGCACGGCCCGTCTGCTGAGCGCCCTGCGCAGTTTTTTTGGCTGGTGCGTGGAGGAAGGCGAGGTGAAGGAGAACCCCTGCGACCGGGTGGATGCTCCCAAACTGGGGAAATACCTGCCGGAAGTGCTCAGCGTGGACGAAGTCACGGCCATCCTGGAATCGGTGGACCTCAACGCGCCCTTCGGCAAACGCAACCGGGCCATTCTGGAAGTGCTTTACGGCTGCGGCCTGCGCGTGAGCGAATGTGCAGGGCTGCGTATTTCTCATGTGCACCTGGACGATGGTTTTGTAGATGTCATCGGCAAGGGAAACAAACAGCGGCTGGTTCCGCTGGGCGAAGTTGCCGCCGACGCCATCCTCGCCTACCTGCCGGAACGCCCTGCCCCGGCCACAGCCGCCTGCGAAGATTTTCTCTTCCTGAACCGATTCGGAAAGCCCCTCAGCCGCGTTTCCCTGTTCAAACTGGTAAAAGAACAAGCCATGGTGGCCGGTGTGCAGAAAGAAATATCGCCCCATACCTTCCGGCATTCGTTTGCGACACACCTGATAGAAAACGGGGCCGACTTACGCATTGTGCAGGAGATGCTGGGACACGAGAGCATCCTTACCACGGAGATTTACACGCATATTGATACCTCTACCTGGCACAAAATGGTGCTGCAACATCATCCAAGGCAGAAATAAAACAAGAAACCGGACTCAAGGGCCTATGCCCTCAACCCCGGTTCTTGACGTGTACTAAAACCTAAACCTATTATATAGATGCAAAAAAAAAATAAAACGTTGCAGAAACTTTAAAAAAATCTGCAACGTTTTATTTTTTTGCAAGTAAAAACTTACTTGGCAGCTTCAACAGAAACTTTGCGGAATTCCTTGAGGTCCTTCATGAGTTCGAGGGCGTTCTTGCGGGCGCGGGCACCAGCGGCTTTGTTACCCTTTACTACCTGGGCTTCTGCATTCTTGGCAAACTCTGCTGCAACAGCATTGATTTTTTCAACAAGCTCTTTCATGATTTTTGATTTATTGGTTCGTTAAACGTTAATGCTCAAACTTTTGTGCAAGATAGAGATTTTTTTTCAATTGCAAAAATTTTTTTCAAAAAAACTAACTTTCGGGCAGTTCAGGCAACGTTTTTCCAGCATTTTCTTCTTTTTTTACCTCCGTCGCGGCTTTTTGCCGCGTATTGAGGGTATTCATGGCGCGCTGTACGCCAATGGTGGAAATATCCTTGACACCCTGGATAATTCTGGCGGCAAGCTGCGGGATTTCCGCTTTTTCTTCCGCAGACAAAGCCCCCAATACATAATCCACCTGCCTGCCCCGGGAGAAGTCATTGCCAATCCCTATCCGGATACGCGTCCACTGGTCGCTTTCCAGTTTATCCGTAATGTCCTGCAGGCCGTTGTGCCCGCCGGAAGAACCGTTGGGGCGCATGCGCAGCGAGCCGAAGGGAAGATTGATGTCGTCGGAAATGACAATCAGGTTCTCCAGGGGAAGATGCAGCTTCTGCATCCAATAACGAACCGCATTCCCGCTCAGGTTCATGTAGGTATTGGGTTTCAGGAGCACGAACCAGCGTCCTTTGAAAGAGACCTCCGCCACGTCACCGTAACGGTCGGTCTTGAAAAGGACATTGGATGCCTGAGCCCAGGCATCCAATACCATAAATCCCATGTTGTGCCGGGTGGACGCATATTCTGCGCCGATGTTGCCCAGCCCTACAACGAGATACTCCATTTTTACTGAGCGGCCTTGGCAGCTTCCAGAGCGGCCTGCTGCATGGCACGGGTGGTTTTCACGGAGCAGATGATGGTGTTCTTGTCGGAGACAATCTGCAGACCCTCAAACTTGAGGTCGCCGGCCACCATTCTCTTGTCCAGTTCCAGCGGAGTAACGTCAATGTCCAGCTGATCCGGAAGGTCTTTCATAAGGGCGCAAACCTTCAGGCTGCGGGCGCTTTGGGTGAACTTACCGCCAGCCTGCACACCTTTCGGGTGACCGGTGATGTTCAGGGGAACAGAAATGACGATGGGTTTGGTTTCATTGACGGCGAGGAAATCCACATGCAGGCAGTTGTCCTCTACCGGGTGCCACTGATACTCGTGAGCCACGGCGGTGTAGGTTTTTCCATCCAGCACCAGGTCCACAATGTAAGAAGCGGGCGTGTGGGTGAGACCCTTCAGCTCTTTCTCATTCACAGTGAAAAGGATGTTGTCCATACCGGCACCGTAGAGGTTGCAAGGGACAAGACCCTGTGCACGATAGGCCTTGAGGACGGCCTTGTTGCCCTTCTGGCGGATTTCGCCATTCAGCGTAAAATGCTTCATTGTTTTGTAAAGTTTAAAATGTGTTACTCAGTGCGATTCTCACGCACCCCATTGCACCAAAAAACCTTTGCGGCTTTTTTAAGCGCGCAAAGGTAATCATTTTTTTGGAATCTGCAAAGAGCTGACTCAGAAACTGGTGGCGATGGCCAGGAAGTCGTCGGCCTTGAGGGCGGCGCCGCCGATGAGGCCGCCGTCGATGTCCTTCTCTGCGAAGAGTTCCTTGGCGTTGGAGGGCTTGCAGGAGCCGCCGTAGAGGATGGTCATGTCATCAGCCACCTGGGCACCGAATTTGGCCTCGATGACGTTGCGGATGCAGGCGTGGATTTCCTCCGCCTGGGCGGCGGTGGCGGTTTTGCCGGTGCCGATGGCCCATACGGGTTCGTAAGCGATGACCACGTTCTTCATATCCTCGACGGTGAAGTTGTAAAGGACGTTCTTGGTCTGGGCGGTAACCACATCGAAGTGCTTGCCTGCCTCGCGCTCGTCCAGGTTCTCACCTACACAAAGAATCACCTTAAGACCGGCGGCGAGGGCCAGCTGGGTTTTCACCACCAGCTTCTCGTCCGTCTCACCATAATACTGACGGCGCTCGCTGTGGCCCAGGATGGTGTACTGGCAGCCGATGGAAGTGAGCATGTTCACGGCCACTTCACCGGTGTAGGCGCCTTTCTCATGGTCTGCGCAATTCTGGGCGCTGAGCTTCACCTTGGAGCCCTTCAGGGCTTCTGCCACGGGGCAGAGATGGGTGAACGGCGGAGCCACCACCAGTTCTACATTGGCCGGAAGATCCTTGGCCTTTTCAACAACAGCTTTTGCAAGCTCTACACCTTCGGGAACGGTAGTATTCATTTTCCAGTTCCCTGCTACAATATACTTTCTCATTTTTAGTTAATGGTTATTATGTTGTTTCCGGGAGTCTTTTTTCAAACCTGTGCCACCCTCGGCACCATAAGAGGGAGGGGCCCAGGCCGGGGCGTCAAAGACGCACCGCTGCCAATGGGAGGGGTCGCGCAGCGACGGTTTGAAAAAAGAGCTCCCGAAAACACTATTTTACAGACATTACGGCGGAGGCGATGGAATTCAGCTTCACATCCACGGAGTCCGCGCGGGAGGCCAGGATGCAAGGCACCTTGGTACCTACCAGGAAGCCGGCCTGACGCACGTCCTTGGCCAGTTTGGAGTTGGTCTTCCAGAACACGTTGGCACTCTCGATGTTGGGGAACAGCAGGCAGTCTGCGTCGCCGGCAACAGGGCTCTGGAGCTTCTTGATTTCCACGGATTCCTGGTCGATAGCTACATCCAGGGCCAGCGGACCGTCACCGATGGCCTTGATTTGGCCGCGATCGCACATCTTGGCCAGCATGGCACCCTCTACGCAGGCGGGCATGCTGTCCAGCATTTGCTCGGAAGCGGCGATGAAGGCAATCTTGGGCTGGACAATACCGAAGCTGCGGGCCACACCCGTCACAAAGCCGGCCATCTTCACCTTCTGGCGGAAGTCCGGAGCCGGGATAACGGCCATGTCGGTAATGAAGATGAGCTTGTGGTAGTTGGGGTTGGAGATAACGCCCACGTGGCTCAGGAGGCCCTTAGGGGGCAGCAGGCCGCATTCCTTGTTCAGGATGGCGCGCAGGAACTTGTCCGTGGAGCAGAGACCCTTCATGAGGACGTCGCCCTCTCCGTCGTGCACCATGCGGACGGCCTCGGCCACTGCCTTGAGCTCATCCTTGATGTCCACAATCTGGAACTTGGCCATGTCAATCTTGCACTCCTGGCAAACTTTGGCGATGAGGTCCTGATCGCCCACCAGCGTCACCGTCACAAAGCCCTTGTCGGTGGCCAGGGAAGCGGCCTCGATGGTGTGGGAATCCACGCCCCAGGCAGCTACCATCCGTTTGCAAATACCCTTTGCCTTCAGCTCGGCAAACAAATCGTTGAAATTGGCAATCATGATTATTCTTGGTTTTCTAAAACTAAATGCATGGTATCACGGGCAATCACCAGTTCCTCGTTGGTGCAGATGAGGGCGGCTTTTACCTTGGAGTCCTCCGTGGTGATGATGGCATCCTCGCCAAAGGCCACGTTGGCTTCATAGTCCACCTTGAGACCCAGGTAGGAGAAGTTCTCCAGCACGCGGCGGCGCAGGCGGCTGTTGTGCTCGCCGATACCGCCGGTGAAGACGATGAGGTCCACGCCGTTCATGGCAGCCACGTAGGAGCCGATGTTCTTGATGATGTCGTAGGTGAACTTCTTGAACACGAGCTTGGCCTTGGGATCTCCGCCGTTGGCCAGTTCATCCAGTTCGCGGGCGTCCGAGGTTTTGGTGGAAACGCCCAGGAAGCCGGATTTGCGGTTGAGGATGGTGGACATCTCGTCCGGGGTGACGCCCAGCTTGTTCTCCAGGTAGATGACGGCGTTGGCGTCGATGTTGCCCACGCG
>DFFY01000111.1:10291-10758 GCA_002371115.1 Bacteroidales bacterium UBA3764 | reverse complement strand
CTGCCGGCGCCCAGGTGGCAGGTGATGATTTTGGAATTGTTGATATCCAGGCCCGCGAGCTTGGCGCCCACACCGGCCACGAACTGGTGGGAGGTGCCGTGCGCACCATAACGGCGGACGCGGTATTTTTCATAGTATTCGTACGGCAGGCCATACATATAGGCATAGGCCGGCATGGTCTGATGGAAAGCCGTGTCGAAGGTGACCACCTGCGGAACGGAAGGAAGCACCTCCTGCATGGCGTGGATACCCAGCAGGTGGGCCGGGTTGTGCAGCGGGGCGAAGTCTGCGCAGAAGGCAATCTTTTCCAGGACATCCTCGTTCACCAGGACGGAACCGTTGAAGAAGTCTCCGCCCTGCACGATGCGGTGCCCGACAGCCTCAATGTCCTCCAGTGACTTTAGCACGCCCGTCTCCTTGTCCGTAAGAGCGGCCAGAATAAGCTGCATGCCCACTTTGTGGTCCGG
>DFFY01000111.1:0-10088 GCA_002371115.1 Bacteroidales bacterium UBA3764 | reverse complement strand
TGGAAGAGCTGCCGCAGTTGATAACAAGAATAATCATAAATTATATGCTATTAAAATATTGTTCCGTATATCTTTGCAAAGATACGAAATAAATTTGGTATTTTTGCACGTATGGCCGAGGTGAGAGGCATAGAAACCCTGTCCGTATCCTTTACGGCAGGCGTCATCGCGGGGACAATGCTCTCCGGCAGCGGTTTCGTGCTTCCTGGTCTGCTCCTCATCCTCCTTTCCCTCCCCTGCCTCCTGCAAGAAAAACTGGTGCGTCTGAGCGGAACGCAAAGCACAGCCATTCTCACCGCCACCTTCCTTCTCCTGGGCATTTTCTGCGCATGGAACGCCCTGCAACCCGGCGTCGGCCTGCATTGGGCCATGCAGGATTGGGCCGATGCAGCCGTGGGCAGGCTCCGTGCGCACATCGACTCGCTCCCCTTCCGGAACCCGGGAACCCCGGCGCTGCTCAGGGCCCTCCTAACCGGCGACCGCAGCGGGCTCTCGCGGGAGACGGTGGCTGTTTTCCGGGAGAGCGGCGCCTCGCACGTGCTGGCGCTGTCGGGCCTTCACATCGGCATTATTTACCTCATTTTCGATAAGTTGACGCGGGTGTTGGGGCGTACGCCCGCGGCCCGGCGCATCCGTTTCGGACTCATCGTACTGGGAGCGGGCTTTTTCACGCTCATGACCGGAGCCGGCGCATCTATCGTGCGGGCGTTCCTGTTCATTGTCATCAATGAAACCTTGCAGCTGCTGGGGCGGCCCAGAAAGGCCGTGCGGGTACTGTGCCTGGCGCTGCTGGTGCAGCTGGTCCTGAACCCGGCCGCCATCCGGGAAGTGGGCTTCCAGCTCAGCTACCTGGCCATGGCGGGCATTTTCCTGCTGTATCCGGTGCTGGAGGCCTGGTATCCCGCTTCCGTCTCCTGGGACCCGTTCCACAAAATATGGACGATGGCGGCGCTCAGTATCAGCTGCCAACTGTTCACCGGTCCCCTGGCCTGGTACCGGTTCCACAGCTTTCCACGGTATTTTCTGCTCACCAATCTGCTGGCCATCCCCCTTACCACCGCCCTCATGGCTACGGCCGTCACCACGGTGCTCCTGAGCCTGGCGGGCTGGTCCCCCGCCCTCCTGCTATCGGCAACAGACGGCCTGTGCCGCCTGCTGGTCTGGGTGCTGGAAATTATTGCTTCAATGTAAAGCCGGGGCTGGCCCATTCGGTCATGCTGCCGTCCGGATTGGCGGTGATGAGATAACCTTCCAGGGCAGGATGGTCCAGAATGAGCCTTTGGGCAGCCTCCAGGCCGGCCACCATGCACCAGGTGGCTACGGCGTCCGCCTCTGCAGCGCTGGCGGAAGACACCACTGTAGCACTGAGCAGCTTGTGCTGCACCGGATAACCGGTGAGCGGATTCACGGTGTGTGCATATTTTTGGCCGTCCTTGATATAGAACTTACGATAATTCCCAGAAGTAACTATGCCACAGGGATTTCCACCCGAACTCCAGATGCCGTCCAGCTCATCCGACGGCCCGTCCGGCTGGTCAACAGGCCGGTCCACGCCCACGGACCAGGGCTTGCCGGAAGGATTCACGCCGTCGCACCAGATTTCGCCGATGTCCACCAGCATGTCCTTTACACCTATACTGTATAGGTAGCGGGCGATGACATCGCAGCTGTATCCCTGGGCAATGGCGTTGTAGTTGAGCTGCGGGAAGCCGACATCGGCAGGGTCCACGCAGCCGTCCCTGACGGGCAATTCCGCGGGAAGCTGGCGCATGCCGCACCGTTCCTGCAACTGACGGATTTCCTCGTCCGAAGGGAACTGCTGCTCCCGGAAGCCAAAGCCCCAGGCGTTGAACAGCGGCCCGGCAGCACAGTCCACCAGCCCGCCCGAGCGCTCCCAATACCGGTAGGCGCAGCGGTACATGTCCAGGAACAGCGGCGTGGCGGGCACTGCCTCCCCGGCGTTGAAACGGGAAAGCATCGACCTTTTGTTATACCCGGAAAGCGTGGTGTCTATCTGCAGGAGCAAGGCATCCACGCTGTCGCGGATGCTTTCCACCTTCACCCCGACGCCCTTCAGGTTCAGCTTCACGGTATAGTTACCGCCCTGGGCAAAGCCCTGGATTTGAACATATCGGCCCTGTGAAGGCGCACAGGACAATAACACTGACAGCAGAAGGACAGGCAGGAGTTTTCGCATGCTTTGGCAAGTATTTTGCACAAAAATACAAAAAAATAGCGATATTTGCAGGTTAAGACAAGACAAGCCTATGAAAATCAAAATAGCCATTTTTGCCCTTGCCGCTGCCGCCGTCCTGGGCAGCGGATGCAAAAAGACCACTACCACCACCGTCACCCCCTCGTTGGGCGGCCTGGGAATTACCGAGCCCGCCATGTTCGTAGAGGTGGGCCATGTCCAGGAACTCGCAGTAGATGTGGACGACATGTATGTTTCCGACAACTCGGATCCGGGCACCCTGGGCGTTTACTGGACCGTGAACAACGGGCAGCGGGACACCACCACCCTGGATGTGGGTAAAAGCAACCCGTCATTTCCGGTAAAAGCGGACGCGGAAGGGAAATACACCGTTACCGCAAACGTCTTCGCCCTCAATAAAAAATACTACAACGCAAGCATCAGCGCCACCTTCGAGGCCATTTACCCGGAGACCGCCCTCACCGGATTCGAGGGCCAGATGGAGGAGATACAGGTCGGAGGAGACAAGCAGCTTCTGTACACGGCACCCATCGGCACGCATACCTGGCTCTGCGAAAACCTGTTCACTCCCGGGAAAGGCATCCCCTACCAGCATTGCCAGGTAGTTTCGGACTTGTTCGGGCACTACTACAGCTGGGAGGAAGCGCAGACCGCCTGTCCGGACGGCTGGCGCCTGCCTACGGCGGCAGAGTTTGACCAGGACCTGGGCACCGTTGCCGGCGACCTCATGGCAGATGCCTCCTTCCAGAAAGCGAAAATGTGGCCGTACTGGCCGCAGGTGACCATTACCAACCAGTATAAATTCAATGCCATCCCCGTGGGATACATGGATTCCGCCACCACCAACGAAACATACGGGTACAAGGAATACGCCTGCTGGTGGACCAGCGACACGGTCATGGACCAAGGTATCGAGCTGGGTGTTTACCGGTATATTTTTGCGGAAGAGCCCGCCATCAAAAAAGGCAAGGGCAGCAAAGAGACCCTCCTTCTCAGCGTACGCTGCGTGAAAGAATAGTTAACGCAAATCCGTTATCACATAGTCACTGGAAAGCGATTTCTCATCCACGGAGAAATCGCTTTTTCCTTGCGGTTCCCCGAAAACGATATCCGTAAGGAGGAAACGGGCCTTTGTGTCCGCGTCCAGGGTAAGGGTTACGTCCAGGTAAGCGGCGCCGGACGCATTCACCTGCATTTTGTCCCAGTATTGTTTATACGAGCCGATAAACAGCGCCGGATTGGTAAAGACATCCTCCTTTTCCACGCTTTCTATCACCAATTCGCGGGCCTGAGGATCACGGGACCAGCGCGTAACGCCATTGCTGGTGACTTCCAGGCCCAGTCCCTGCAGGATATAGGCATTTTCTTCCAGCGTTACATCACCGTCGGTAACCGCTTTGAACGCACTCCCCTTCTGGGACAGCGAATAGGTATAGTGGAAGCGGACCCGGTGCCCCGGCACCTTGTCCAGTAAAGGAATGCTGTCCTGCGCCCAGGCGCTCAGACAGCACAATCCACAAACTATGAGGCCAATCCGTCTTTTCATTCGTCTGGATTCATGAAGTGCTGCAGGACCTCGTCCAGTTCCGCCATGTCCTTCACCAGGACCTCACGCGGCTTGGAGCCGTTCTGCGGGCCCACAATGCCGGCGGCTTCCAGCTGGTCCATCACACGTCCTGCTTTTGCATAACCCATGCCAAGCTTGCGCTGGAGGTCCGATGTGGAGCCCCGCTGGTTCAGTACCACGGTGCGGGCGGCTTCCTCGAAGCGGTCGTCCAGCTTGTTCATGTCCACCATGCCGCCACCGCTTTCTTCGCCTTCCGCAGCAGGCGGTTCCGGCAGATAATAAGGCGTGTTGTAGCTCTTCTGATACCCCGTTTGCTCGGCAATGGCATTGGTAAGGTCCACGATTTCGTCGTTGCCGATGAAAGCACACTGCACCCGTTCCATGTCGATACCCGTGTACAGCAGCATATCGCCGCGGCCAATCAGCTTGTCCGCACCGGGCTGGTCCAGGATGGTGGAAGAGTCTATACGGGAAGTGACGCGAAATGCGATACGCATGGGGAAGTTGGCCTTGATAAGACCGGTAATTACGTCCACCGTCGGGCGCTGGGTGGCCAGGATACAGTGCAAACCGGCCGCACGGCCCTTCTGGGCCAGACGAATGACGGAAGTGGTGATGCTGCGGGCCTGTGCCTTGGCTTCCGGCGTACCGCCGCCTGCCATGGTAAGGTCTGCGTACTCATCGATAATCACTACAATGTACGGAAGGAAGTGATGTCCTTCGTCGGCACGCAGGTGATGGTCCTTCCATTTGCTGTTGTACAGCTTGATGTTGTTCACATAGGCTTTGGACAGGAGCTCATAGCGGGCGTCCATTTCCACGCAAAGGGAATTGAGGATGGCCGCCGCGTCCTTGGCGTTTTTGACGATGGCTTTGTCCGCCTCCTCCTGTTCGCTGGTGGCATTGGGCAGTACGGCCAGGTAATGGTGCAGCAGATGCCCGTAGGAGGAGAACTCCACCATCTTGGGGTCCACAAACACGAATTTGAGTTCCGAAGGATGCTTGGAATACAGTAGCGAGGCCACAATCACGTTCAGGCCCACGGACTTACCCTGTTTGGTAGCGCCGGCCACCAGCAAGTGCGGAGCATCTGCCAGGTCAAAGACCTTCACCTGCTGGGAAATGGTATAGCCGATAGCGACCGGCAGTTCCGCCTTGCTATCCCGGAAAGCGGCGTCGTTCAGAAGGGCCTTCAGCGGGACGATAGAAGCTTTGTCATTGGCCACCTCAATGCCCACGGAATCCGACAGCGTAGTGATACGTACCCCTTTGGCGTTCAGGGAAATACCGATATCCTCCTGCAGCTGCTTAATAGCAGAGATCTTGACGCCCGGCGCCGGGTACACCTTATAAAGCGTTACAGTGGGGCCGACCACCGCCGTCACGTCGCGCACCTGAATTTTATAGCTGGCCAGGGTGGCACGAATCTTATTGTTGTTGCGGCTGAGCTCGTCCTGGGAAACTTCGTGCCGGGCGCTGGCATAGTCTCTCAGGATGTCCAGCGAGGGCGTTTTAAACTTGGGCAGGCCATCCGGCGGGTCCAGCCGGTTGTCGATGGGCTTGAGCGGTTCTCTCACCTCCTGTTCCAGGGTGTCGTCCGTCACCACATTCAGACCAGCATCTCCGTCCTGATGTTTTTCCTGTGCAGCTTCTTCCGCCGACGCCTCCGCAACGGCGGTGTTCTCCGCCTTTTCCGGCTTGGGACGCCGTTTGAAGAGGCTGCGGGGTTTCTTTTCCTCAACAGGAGCGGCAGTATCCTCCGTGCCGCTGGACACAAAAGTGAGGTTGGCCGGTGCCGTTTCCACGACAGGTGCTTCCGCGGGCACACCCTCCTCCATGGCGTTGTCTCCTTCCTCCGGTGCCGCCGGGCGTTTTCCCATAAGCAGGGCGGCGAAACGGGCGCTCATGCAATAGCACCATGCCCCCAGCAAAGCCAGCAGGATAACCGAGGTAATAATCTCTCCAAACTTGGCAACCAGGAAGCCTACGACAGCGGCCCCGGCACGCCCGCCGAGCCCGCCGACAAAGGCGAACTCCCACTGGGTGAGCATCCCCACCAGCGCAAGAATCCAGGAAAGGATGAAGCTCAGCGAAAGGCAGCCGTAAAACCACTTTTTGAGCCGGATAGGACTGGCGGTCCACAGCAGTTTGAGGCTCCAGGCCACCAGGAAAGCGATGAGACAGAAAGCGGCGAGGCCGAAACTGTCCGTGACCAGGAACTTGCCCATGGACAGGCCGGAGGAGGCCGCCGCATTTTGGATTTGAGGGTCTGTGGCCAGCAGGGCGCTCTGGTCCTGCTTCCAGGTGAACAGATAAGAAATGACCGACACGCTTACCGTGAGGGTGAAAATAAGGAGCAGGCAGATACCCGCATAGCGGATACCTGTCTGTTTGCGCTCCGACAAGCCGTTCCAGTATTGGGTGACAGGGTTCATTTCTTCTTGTTTTTACCGCGGAAATTCCGGTTGAACCGGCCGCCCTTGTTGCCCTGATAGCCCAGGTTCATGCCCGGCCTGCTGAAAGAGACATCGGCCGACAATTTGGAGAGTTCCATGCCATCCGGAACCCGTACCTTTCCGCCGGAAAGGCGTTCGATATCCTGGAAAATGGTGCTGTCCGCCACTGTATCCTTGTTCCAGATAAGGTACTGCTGACGCATGTAGATGGCCAGCGAGCGAATCATGGCGGTTTTCACTTCCCCCTCCGGTTCCTTGGCGATGAGGTCCAGAATGCTCTCAATGTTGCGGCCATAATGGCGCGCACGGATGGGCTTGGTATTCAAGGGAATGGGGTCTGGACGGCTGTTCACCACTTCCGGAATGGGCTTGGGGTAAGGAGCCTCTACATCCAGGTCGTAGCCCGCAATCATGAACAGATGGTCCCACAGCTTTTGGGCGTAATTCTCCTGCTGATGCACCTGCGGATTCAGGCTTTCCATCACTTTGACCACGGCATAGGCCTGTTCCGTGCGTTTGGCACGGTCCGGGATGGCCTTCAGCTGTTCCACCATGTGAAGCACATTGCGACCGTATTCCGGCATCTGCAATTTCTCCACTTCCGTATTGTAATAAAGCTTTATCGTGTTCTCACTTGCTTCCATAGACGCACTATATCTAATTAACCGGTTACAAAGATAGTGAAATTATCGTCTAAATACCAAAGGTATCCCGTAACTTTTTCGCAGCCCATTTTTCTGTACAGCTGCATGTAGCGCTGAACCTGACGGATATAACTGTCTTTCTGAACGCCAAACTTGTAGTCCACCACTTCCACGGAGCCGTCCGCCTTGCGCACGACACGGTCCGGGCGGTATTCCCGGCCGTCCGCTCCCAGGATGGCGGCTTCCTTCCATACCCGGTTCTCCGGGGCGAACCAGCCTTTGTCCGCCACGCCCTGCAGCCGCTCCTGCAAGAACGACAAGGTGGCCGCCTGCTCCCGGGCCGGCAACTGGCCGTCCTGCACCGCCGCGGCAACGGCCCCGGGCAGGTCCTCCACCGTGTTTATCCGTGAAAGAATTCCGTGCAGCACATTGCCCCGGATACGCCGGCTGGCCTCCATGCCCGTACTGCCGTCGGCCCCGAAATAGTCTGCCGCTTCCGGGCTCACTCTCAGGCGTTTACCGCTATCGGCCGGATACGATTCATAGCCCATGCGCAGCAGGGCCGTGCCTTCCGTTTCCCGGGGCAGCTGCCTCAGGGGATAAGGTTCTCCGGCCACGAAGTCGCCGCCCACAAAACTGTACAGCACCTGTGACAGGTTTTTCCAGCCGTCGCTTTTCTTGGGCGGAGGGGCGGCAATGATTTTGAGTCCGTACTTGGCCCGCGTCAACGCCACATAAAACACATTGATATTGTCGATGGCCTCCAGCCGCCGTTCCTGCCTGTAGTCCTCCCCGAAAAGGGAATCGGCCGACGACTCATCCAGTTTCACCCGATAGAAACCGTCCGCCTCTCCTTCCAGCGGGGTTCCCTGCACGGCCGGCTTGCACCAATGGGCCGAAGCCTTGTACAACGTCACTTTTTCCGCAAAGGGAACTATCACGAACGGGAACTCCAGGCCCTTGGACTTGTGGATGGTCATCACGCGCACCGAATGGCCGCTCTGGGGCGATGCAATCTTGGGATTGGCATCCTCCCAACTGCGCAAAAAAGCATTCAAATTGTTGCCACCCGTGGCAGTCCAGTCCTGCAGATAATCCATAAACGACTGGATATAAGGGATTTCCGCCTCGAAAGTTTCGGGGGCCGATGCCTGCAGGTCCCGCAGCAGGCCCTCCGCCAAATCCGGCAAAGAGTGGTAATGCTCCGGAAGATGCACATCCATGGAGCGGGCCAGAAATCCGGCCACCGAAGGACGCTGTGTATTTGCCGGAGCATCCAGGAGCGAGAGCTGGGACACCAGCCGGCGCACCGTTACGGAGGTTTTCACAAAAAGGGAATCGTCCGAAACCACCGGAATGCTGTTTTCAACCAGCAAGGCCGCCACGGCCGCACCTTCCGCATTGCCGCGTACCAGAATGGCCACGTCTTCCCACTCGCATCCCCGTTCTTCCAGGTCCCGGAGGGTCTGCAGAATCTCCTCCATCTGGTCTTCCACAAAACGGACCTCCACCGAACCGGGAGCCGGGTCGCGGAAACAGGGTTCCTGGCAGACATCGGCATACAAATCCTGCAAACCCAACTGCTCCGCCGCATAGGCAAAAAAATCGTTGTTAAATTGGACGATGGCTTTGCACGTACGAAAATTCTTGTTCAGCGATGCGGTTTGCACCTGCCGGAATTCCTGTTCCAGCCGGTTTCCGAGCAGCCTCCAGTCTCCGCCGCGCCAGCGATAGATGCTTTGCTTCACGTCGCCCACGACCAGGGAGTCGAAGCCGCTGCTGTCGCTGTTGTGCAACAGCGGACGAATGTTCTCCCACTGGATGTCCGCCGTGTCCTGGAACTCGTCCAGGAGGAAGTCCTCGTAGCGAACACCCAGTTTTTCATAGATAAACGGCGTGTCCGTTCCGTCAATGATATTGCGCAGGATGGTATTGCTGTCGTCGATGGACAACACGTTTTTCTCCTTCTGGATGTCCGTAAGGGCCGCACGCAGCTCGCCAATGACACCCAGGCCGTAGAGCTGGGACAGGAGCGTCTGTGCTGTCAGATAAACTTTATATGACGGGCCGAAGCAGGCCGTAAACGCCCGGAGTGGCGCATCCAGTTCCCCTTCCACCCGCCGGCGCAAGTCCTGTTTGCTTTTGGCAAACCACTGCTCCGGGTCCTGCGCCTTGGCGAAGAAGGTATCTTTGGGCTTCTGGACAGGAGCCTTGATATCCTGACAGGCATAAAGTGCTTTCAGGAAGCCCCGGTTGCTTTCTTCCGGCGGGACTCCCGCCTCCTGCAGCACCTTCAGACAGGCCTTTGCCGCATCCGTCACCTGCTTCTGGAAGGACGATACAATCTCCCGGCAGGTGTTCCTGAGCGCCTCCAATTTCTCCCGCGGGAAATTTCCCTCCCCTTCCGGAAGGCTCTGCAGGCTGCCGGCCACCTCCTCCAGGCGTCCCTCCAGCGAAAAGCGGCCCCGCTGTTCCAGGTCCTCCCGGACGCTGCGGGTGAGCCATTCCAGCAAAGTGCGGTCCTGCTCCGAAAGCCCGTCCAGCACCCGGTCCACGCTCTCCTGCACCAGGGCTTCCCGGTCCAGTTGCACCTGATACGTGGAAAACTGGCCGATTTCTCTGGAAAAGGCGCGCAGGGTTTGCTGGAAGAACCGGTCGATGGTGGAGACGGCGAAGGCAGAATAGTCATGCAGGATGCCCGTGAGCTGCTGCTGCGCGCGTTTCTGCAGGACAGCCGGAGCCATATTCTGCTCACGGACAAAATACTCCATATAGGGCGATTTCTCCGGATGGCGGGACAGCACGTACAATTCCTGCAGGATGCGGCGCTTCATCTCGTCCGTGGCTTTGTTGGTAAAAGTGACCGCCAGGACATGCCGGTACGCATCCGGCTTCTCACTTTGCAGAATGAGCCGGATGTATTCCCTGGCCAGGTTGTATGTTTTGCCGGAGCCTGCCGACGCCTTCAGGATCTTAATCATCCTTACAAAGATAGTTCTTTTCCGGCGCAAGTGCAAAAGAAAAAAAGACGCCCGTTCGGACGTCTTTTTGGTGCGCTCTTAGGGACTCGAACCCTAGACCCGCTGATTAAGAGTCAGCTGCTCTACCAGCTGAGCTAAGAGCGCATTCAGACTGGTTTTGTCTTTTTAGTGACCCGTTCGGGGCTCGAACCCGAGACCCCAACATTAAAAGTGTTGTGCTCTACC
>DFFY01000117.1 GCA_002371115.1 Bacteroidales bacterium UBA3764 | reverse complement strand
CGCTCTTGGCGCCGATGTTCACCACCACTTCGCGTTTGTTGATGGAGGTGACCACACCTTCCACCACTTCGTTCTCAGTGACCTTGGAGAGGGTTTGCTCGTACTTGGCAAGAGTTTCTTCCTTGGAGCTCTTGTCCACGCCTTCGTTCTCAAAAGCATCCCAGTCAAAGTTCTCGGGAGCCACAGAGGCGTTCAGCACAGTGTTTTTAATTTCTTCAGACATAAAAATTGGGTTGAAAAAACTAGTAGTTAAACATTATTTCTTAAGCCTTGTCCGCGTTGCCACGGAAAAAGCGCGCAAATATACATATAATTATTTGATTTTGCAACATCTACCCTACATCAGCTTCTTGCGCTTGAACACAATCCAGATGGCCACGCAGCTAAGGGCCATGACGCCCAGGATGATGACCCAGTTCCAGAAGTTGGCGTTGGGGTCGTCCGCATTAATCATGGGCAGGCGCACGTTCATGCCATAGAAGCCGGCGATGAGGGTGGGCGGCATCAGGAACACGCTCACCACGGTGAACACCTTCATAATCTTGTTCTGTTCCAGGTTGATAAGACCCAGTACGGTGTCCTGCAGGTATTCCAGACGCTCGAAGCAGAAGTTGGTATGGTTGAGCAGGGAGCTGATATCCTGCAAGAGCACGTTCAGGCGGTTCTCCAGGCTGCGCGGCACCTTGGTGGAACGCATGAGGTTGGAGATGAGCCGCTGCTTGTCCACCACATTCTCCCGCACCACCATGGTGTTTTCCTGCATCTGGGAAATGTCCAGCAGGAGTTCCTGGTCAATGTCTTCTTCCTCGTTGATGCGCTTGGCATACTGGGAAATTTCCTTGGACAGCAGCTCGATCATGTCCGCATCCAGGTCCACACGCTGATCCAGGATGGTGGCAAAGACGCTGAATCCGGAAGGATACTGTTTGGGATTCACCTGGATGCGGCGCTGGAGCTCCGTGAAGGAACGGAGCGGCACTTCGCGGAGCGTGGCAAGGGTATCGTCCACAATGGTGAACGACACGGCCTGCATCATGTACTCGTCCTGTCCGGGCGTGAGGAAGTTGGTGTTGGCGAAAATGGCGTCGTCGCTCTCGAAGTAGCGGGACGAAGACTCAATTTCCTCCGCCTGCGCACGGCTTTGGATTTCGGTGCCCATGAAAGACTCTACCGCACGTTTTTCCGCCCCTGTGGGTTGCACAAGGTCTATCCATACGGTGTCCTCCAATTTCAACTGCGGGAAGTCTTTCTCCGACTGGGAGAGAAGAATTTTTCCGTTTTCTCTGTAAAAGATACTCAGCATATCTCAGAACCTGTTTTAGCTCCGGGCCAGTCGCTCCAGATGGGATTAAAAATAGTCAACCAGCTGACATTACGGAAAAGTCAGCCTGCAAAAGTACGGAAAAATCCTGAAAATGCAAATATTTTTTACGCTATGCTATGCGGAGCTCGTCAATCTTCGCTGTGCGTAAGATTGATGGTGACGGTATTGCAGCGGCCGCGGTGAAGGCGCATGTCACGGATACGCGGCAAGTCACGCGCTTCCACAGCATCCGGGGCCAAATAGGTAGCGGAAATCGCCATGGTAATGCTGTTGTAGTCTGAGCCGGCAACTGCCGCATTATAAGCCGGCAGCAAATCCATATAAGTATGGATGCCGGTATAAACCGGGGCATCCCAGGAAAGCGTGCCACCGTATGTATAATTGGTGTTACCGCCCACATAATAGCCCACCTCAACGGTTCCGTCGCCCTCCACCAGGCCGTTTACGGTAACCTTTACACCGGCTACCATCCGATACAGGTCCAGTTCAAAGGTTTCCTGGCCCTCGACCGGCGAAATCACCGCCTGACCATAATACGTGTCGATGGGAGGATAGTCCAGGGCTGCAGTTCCATACCCTTTCACCCTTGCCACCCCGGACGTAACGTTCTTGTACCAGACGGCATCGGTCTTGTCCGCAGCGAAATAGCTCATACGGTTATACAGGTGGCCGATTTGGGCGTACATCCCTTCCGCATCATGCTCCAGCACGTTCACCCCGTCGAGGATTGCCTTGACGCGAAGGAAATACGACTGCCCGGCAAGCAGTTTTACCGCAATGGCAGCAGGGTCGTCAAAAACGCCTATCGCATAGCGGTTGGCATCCACGGCCGCAGAAGCGTCGGAGCCGGAGTACACCACCACCATGTACAGGGCATCTTCCGGTGCACTGCCTTTCACGGCGGCCAGTTCCCCAGTGGCCGAAATACGCACTTCCACCAGGCCGGAACCGGCTTCAGGCGCCTGTTCAAATTTTGAGCAGGCAAACAAGCCCAAAAGCGCTATGACTGTAAGGAACTTTTTCATATCGTATCTGAAATTGTACGGCTGTCGCCATTTTCTGTCAACTCCTCAAAATGGAAAATCAGGCCCTCCCGCAAGTCGGTTTCGTCAATCAGTTCCAGCGCAATGTCCTTGGCCGAACTCACCTTGATCTTGAACAGATAATCGTGTCCGGGAAGAAGGGCATCGCCGGCCGACACTTCCACGGGATGCACCGGGGAGTAACCCGTTCCGCCGGCCGCAATCCGGAAATTCAGCTTGATGGCGTCGGAAGGAAGCACATACAAGGCTTCCTCACCAAATACATTTCCCTCCCCGCCGTTCCAGCCGGGTTCTACAGGCTCACCGTCAAGCGTGATGGTCACAGCATCGCCCTCCGGAGAAAGCGTTCCCGCAAGGACATCCAGTGTAGCGCTCCCATGCACTCCCTCCAGGGAAAGGTTCGTCAGGGACACCTTCGAGGCCATTTCCTGAGCCGCCGCTTCCGATGCCGCCACAAAGGCAAAACGCACAGAGCTGGTCAAGTGCCGGAAACGAAGGAACGGCCTGTAGAGGGCATACACCTCCGGAGAGGAACCATACCAGGTCTTGGCCATCATGGCATATCCGGCATTGTATCCGGGGAAAGTTACGCTTTCGTCGGACGGATCCGGGAGCGGTGTCGCCTCGCTTTTGGCCCACAGGATATCCTGATGCCCCACACGGATGCCGCTGATCTGGAAGGTCTCACCGCCGTTCACGGCAAGAAAGGCGGAAGGGTCCTCGTCCACGCGCATTTCCTTGTGCCTGAAAGCATAGAAGGTGTAGTTGGCGTCGGCATTGACGGGATAATAATACTGGTTTTGCGCGCCGATAAAACGGACCGAGCCGCCAGTGACCTGCGCCGGAGACGAAGGGATGAGCACATCCTCCGCTTGGCTCCACGGAGCGCGGGACGGGTCAAGGGCCAGAAGGCCGAACTGAAGGCCCTCCATACTGGTTACTTCGGCTTTTGTCTCCCCCTGCGTCTGCACGCCAATCTCTACGGGAATACGGTCATCGCGGCCATCCGTGCCGGGAACACCCTCCACGGAGCAGCCCGCCAGCAATAAGCCGGACAAAAAAAGTATATATGACTTATAACGCATACTCCAGACCTATACTCATGTTATAGATTCCGCTTATGACGGTACTGTACGTCTTGCTCTGTGCAAAATATACGGAACGTGCCAAGGCCGATGCCCTGCCTTCTGCAAAAATGGCAATCCGCGGGTGCAGTTTATACTTCACCTGGGCACCGCCGCCAAGCCCCATCATGACAGGCAGCAGCTGGCCCGTCTTATTTCCTACCAGGATATCCACTTCCGGTCCCAGGAAAGGTGATACGGAAAGCTTCCGCTCCTGACGGCCGCCAAGAAGATAGACCAGGTCCACCATGGCGTCCAGCCGGCCATAGAAATCGACCGATTTACGGGAAACTTCCTTGAAGCTGGTAAACGCAGGCCATTGAACGCCGCCGGTGACCCGCCAATCCATCCAGTCCGCATATTTGCGAATAAAATGCAGGGCCAGGCCGGGGTTCATGGTAATGGAGGCACCCACTCTCCAGTCGCCGTCCGGCTCCGGGCTCCACTTGCCTTGCCCCAAATTGAAGCGTACACCCATGTTCACAAGACCAGCCACCTGCCACGGGAGGGCGCTCGAACCCGGTTTCGGGACCGGACCCACTTCCAACTGCGGTTCCAGGATAAAATCCATGCCCGAATACAGCGGGGCCGAGAACGAGACACCTGCATGAAGCCCGAACGTGCTCTCCCAGGCCTTGATGCTCCTGGGCCGTTGCTGCCAGAACCAGAGATAATTGACACCGGCATAAGGCTGCATCTCATAAAGATGTTTTCCCGGTCCCCAGATTCTTCCGCTCAGGTCATACACATAGGAAAGCTGAAGGCCCAGCGTCTTGTTCTTGCAACCGGTAAGATTGTCCATGGAAAAGCCCAGGCTGGCATTTCCCTTCACGCCGTGGAAGCCATGGAACTGCGCGTTCCTTTCCTTGAACCAGAAACCGGCGCCGGCATTCACCAAAGGCCCCACGCCGCTTGCTCCGGAGAACAGCTGCGGCCTGTAATAGGATCCGCTGGCATACGTGTACCAGTCCGACACGGCAAAACGTGCCGGCTGCCGATGTCCATCCTGATTACGACGCTTGGAGGCAAATCGGAATTCCAGTCCCAGGGACAGGTTGGCGACGCCATCCATATAGTTTTTGTACGTAAGTTCCTGAGCGTGGGAGAGATAAGCGTACGGAATCACGGAATACCGGCCCTCCGCATAAGCAAAGAAGTGCTTCAGGAAGGGAACGCCCAGGCGCATACCGGCCGACACGCCCACATAGGGACGCAGTCCCAGGTCCGTTCTTTCCTTGGTCAGGAAACCTGCCTCGGGACCGACAAAGAGGTTGAGCCAGGGAAGCAGCTCAAACATGCCGTCCATGTGCACCTGATAATACTGTGAGGAAAGCAATTTTCCGGCGGCCGTACCGTCATCCGTATCCCAGAAACTCTTGGCATAAGCCAGCTGGACCCGCCAGCCAAAGAGGTCCGTAAAGGAGCGTCCCAAGCCAAAATGATAGCTGGGGCCCATCAGGCGCGGTACATCTTTTATGGAAGAAAGCAGGTACGTATTCAACAGCGATACGCCTCCGCCCAGGGATATACGCCAGTCTTTGCCCGGATCCAGCAGCCAGTAATTCCGGTCAAGGCTTACCGTAAGACCCACGTTGCCGGAGAAAACCGGAACAAACGAGCGCCAGATATTCTCCCGCTGCAGTTTCCGCGGGTCGGTCTGCACCAGGAAAAGCGGTTCAAGGACAAAGTCGATGCCCGGAAGGACATGGAAAGCCACGTCCACGCCCGTATGCAAGGAGATGGATGCCTGGTCGAAAATACGTCCCACGGCCCCTTCCGTAAAATGGAACCCGGCTCCCACAAGCGGAGCAAAGCTCACAAAACGGTCCGGATCATACCCCTTCACAAAGGAACTGACGTCAAACATATACGAGGCCGTAGCGTTGACGGTCTTTACGTGGGAAGCGTTATAATCGTCAAAGAAGTAGCCCAGGCCGCCGCCAATTTTCAGGCCATGATAGCGGTGCAGGCCATCGGAGGTGAACCATTTACCCAAACCGGCGCTTACCAGCGGGCCATAACTGTAATTGGGACCTATCGGGCAATAGAAACTGCCGTTCAGCCACACGAAACTGTTGCTCACAACCCGTCCAAAGCCGGTTTTCTGGTCCGAGGGACGATATCGCTTCTGCATGGCGTAGCCGGAGATGTCCCGCTGGGTGGAACGCTGCAGTTGCTTTTGCAAGGCCTGCTGGGCCTTGCGCATGGAATCCTGCCGCTCAACCAGCGCCAGCGAGTCCAGTACATCCATCACGGAAACGGTATCGTTCTGCGCCACTGCCGGCAGCGCCGGCAGCAGCAAGGCCAAAACGACTATGGTCACCAATTTTCTCATCATTGCAGTTTAATCCACTCTCCGTTCACATAATCTACCGGCACGTAATTCTCGTCGGAGTACACGCCTTCAAAATCTTCATGCCAGCCCTCCGGCAGTTCCACCCACGCGCCGTGTTCTCCCTCCTTGGCAAAGAACACCAGACGGAGACCGTTTGCAGAGAAGTACATGCCGTCCACGTTCTCCGCATCCAGCGGGAGCAGGTCTTCAGGATCAAGCTGGGTATATTTCTCGACAGCCTTTTTGTAAAGGTCCTCAAAAATGTCAAAGTCCGTTTCCGCAATGGAAATGTATTTCTTGTCCATGCGGAACGCCCGGGTCAGGTGCTTCATGGCATCTTTCTGGTCGCTTTCCGTCATGCTGCTGTACAGCCCGACACCGCGGCCATAATTCCGCTGACAAATGAATTGTGCTGAAAGATACTGCGTCAGCGGGTCCTTGGGGTCCATGTCCTGCAGGTTCAGATTGGCCTGCGAGTACTTGCCCAGGGCAAGGTTCATCACAAAGGCATTGCGGTTGGAAGTGGCGCAAATGACATCGTACAGTTCTTCCCCGGCCGCCGAGTCATCGTCAAAATAGCCGGCCAGGCAACGGGTGATATAGTAAAGATCCTTGTACTCCGGGGCCTTGTCCCGAGGCAGCATTTCCACAATCTCCGCCGCACGCTCAAATTTGCCGGCCTTAATGAGCATCACCACCTGGTTGGCCACCAGCGGCGAGGGATTCCGGATATACCCGTCATAAGGACGGTCGCACCACAGGACGGTACCGTCGGCCTTTTCCAGGCGGAAGTCTTCGAAGATATAAGGGGCCAGGATGGTGGTGTCGGTCTTGTCATGAGCAATCAGGAAACGGGCCAGTTCATTCTGCGGGAGCTGCCAGTTCTTGTCACGCAGTTTGGTGATGGTAGCGGCACAGCGGTAAATCTGCTCCTGCTCCGCCACATCGGGGACCTTCCCCTCCTCTATCATCTGCATGAGCGTCCAATACTCATACGTGGGGAACTTCAGGCGCGCCTGCTGGTTCACCGCTCGGAAGTTCTCCAGCACCTCCTCCGGCGTACGCTTCCGGAAGAGCTCGTATTTATACACCACCTTCACGGAGCGGAGCTCGGCCAGGCGGGGTTTGATTTCTGTGTTGTAGTAAGGAAGGACACGGATTTTCCTTCCCTGTTCATCGATGCTCCTGTTCTTCTCCACAATCTCACGCACAGTCCTCGCCTCCGTGAGGAGGGAGTCGCGCTCAAGGATGTCGGCCAGTTTATCCCAGCCGGCCACCTCGGAATGGGTCTCACAATACACCTTCTTGTGAAGAATGGCCTGAATCTGACGCTGGATATAGGCCATCCGTTCAGCGGCCAGGTGCACGTTGCTGGCATAATTGCCCTCCGGCGAGGATGTACCGTAAACGGCATATTCATGGAAATGGAAACCATCTTTCTCCCCTTCCACAATGGTTCGGATTTCTCCCAGAAGCTCGCTCATCTGGGCCACGGTGGTGGAGTCGGATTCGTCCAGCTGGGCCCGCCCCACCAGGAACTTGAGGGCCATGTCCTTGGCGTCGTCCATGGGGACGGGCCGGGGCTCACGGAAATATTCCCGGGCATAGGCATCCAGCTTGAAAGGCTTGAGGTTGTACTCCAGGAAGCGCATGGGGCGGCTCACGCGGCGGGAGTCCGCCAGTTTGAGGGAATCCCGATAGTACACCTTGTTGTAATCCTCAAACCACATATTGCTACGGATTACTACTGGGCGATTGGGATTGTCAATGTAATAACTATAATCCCAGCGGGCAACCGAATCGGAGTCTGTAAGCCAGCCATACTTTTTATAGGCCGAGTCGGCATATTCTATTAGCGGGTCCCGGCTGGCCAGATAACCTTTGCGTCGAATCTGCGTGTCGTGATAGTCTTTCCCGTCAATCACCAAAGGATAGTGGTATTCTATCGTATCCTTGAGCCCGTCCGGACGGTAACTCTCATCCAGCACAAAAGTCTGTACGGCAAAACGGGCGTCTTCCCGCCCCATGCGGGGCTGCGGGAAAGGCCATGTGACTCCTCCTGAGAGGGTATTTCCCTTTACCGTGGGTTTTTTTATAACAGGACGCTTGTTCTTCACGGAAACAACCGCTTCATCCAGCATGACGGCCAGGTCAAAGGAGACACTCACGGTTGAACGCCCCCTGATTTTTTCCACCTTGGAATCAATCATGGTACTGGGGTACATGAACAGGATGGCGCCGTCTGAAGGCAGGGTCATGGGCTCATAAGAACCGTCTGTAGGATCCACCTGACGTTCTATGCAGTATCCGGCGTTGAAGAGCGTTTTGTTTCTGAGGGAGTTTTCTGCATTCTGAAGGGCCTCCTTGGCTTCCTCGTAGGTATTGTATCCATACACCGTTACGTCCGTAACAGGCTTGCCGTCTGCTTTATTGATGACCTTACCGGATACGGAAATACGCTCCTGGGCCATCATGGCAGGAGAAGCAGCAACAAAAGCACACGCAGACAGCAGCTGCAACAGACGACGGAGGTTCATCTTCCTACAGAATAATATAAACAAAGGACACCGCAAGTTTAACCGGGAAAATCTTGTATCCCTGGTTGTTCACCGGCGACACCGTTCCCTTGTAATAGTCGTTGTACCGGTCTGTATCCCGGTACTCTTTTTGGCGGAACCAGACCAGACCGGTCCCGAAAGAAAGGTCCAGGCTCCAGCGGCTCCCCAGGTTGAAGAGGTAGCCACCGGACAGGCCCAGTCCCAGGGCGCTGCCCTGATAGGTGCAGGCATTGAAGTGCATGTCATAAATGGCACCAATGCCGCAAAGTCCAACGTATTCACGCGTGAGCGGTCGTCCGTTGAACCAGAAGCGGAATTCCGGCTGAAGGGCGGCTACGCTGGAGTCTATGCCATAAGGCTTGTAATGTCCGAAGACAGACATGCCCACGCTGGTCTTTTCACCGGTGATGAGTTCCAGGCCAACGTCCGGCGTCCCGGCTATCCAGGACAGGGCATTGGCTTTCACGGCCAGCTGCTGCCCTGCCGCTTCCGAACAAAGCAGCAGGGCCAGCACGGCCGCAAAGACTAAGGTGTGAAGTTTCCTAACCAATCTCGGTAATAATATCATTTCCCGCATCTTTATCCGCAGCGGTAAATCCTTCTTCCCACTCATCCACGGAGACATCAATGATGATGGCCTCCAGGGACTTGATGATGATGTTGAAAGTATAGGACTTGCCGGCTTCAAACTCCCCGGATTCAGGGAGTTTGAGCTCCTTGTCCGTAATGGGGTAAGTGTACGTTTGGTTTACACTGGGACGCGGCATTACAATATCGAAGGAAATGGTAGGCGCCGTAGGCGGAAGAATGAAGATTCCATGACCGACCTCAAGCGGGCCATAACCGGAGGGGTTCTGGGTACTGGCGGGAACGGAACCCGGGCTGATGCCACCTGCAGGAAGCGAGATGGCAATGCTGCCCGTGCTTCCGACAGGGGTCAGGTCTCCTGTCACCACATCCAGTACGGCCTGGGTATAAACACCGCCGACGGACATGTTCTGAATCTTGACATTCTTCAGGTTTTCGGGGGCCTCGGAATCCTCCGGATCTGTAAGAATGTTGATATGGAAAGCTGTGGTCAGATGCTGGAAGGCCAGCTTGGGCGCCCAGTCCCTTCTCCAGGTGGTGGGATAGCGGAGGCGGGATTCACGCACATACTTGGTGTTGAATCCTTCCAACGCATTCTGGTTGCTGCCGGTATAGCCTGCGGGGACAGGAAGCGTTGTTGCTTCCGCTTTTCCCCAGAGGATATCGGTAGAGTCCAGCTTGACATCCACCTTGAAGGTTCCGTCGGCCAGGCGGCCCGCATGCGGATTGGCATCACGGGAAAGCTTGGCACTGGTGGTGTGGTAAGCATAGAAGGTATAATTGGGCTTCGTCACAGTCTGCAGCGGATAGTAATAGGTTACGTTTCCGCTGGCTTCTATGAACTGCGCCGTATTGATACCGCTTTCCACAACGCCCTTGGCAACCCTGTTGTACAGCAGCATGGCCTCGTTGCTTCCGTCGTCGGAAGCCGTCCATGATGCGGCAGAGGCAGGGTCGGCAGCAAAAACACCGAACTCCACATTTGTCATGCTGGCAATCTCGGACTTGGTCGTCAGGGACTGACCGTCCGTGTTCTCACCAAAGATAATGGGAACGGGAATATTGCTGTTGCTGGCCCAAGGGGCATCTGCACAGTCTGTTTCCACAGCCGCAACTACCGATTGGTTCTTGCTGCAACCGGCCATCAGGGCCACGGCTGCCGCAAAGGTTGCGATATAGGAAAGTTTTCTCATTGCAAATAAATTAATCGTCTTCACCTATATTGATAGGAGTATCGTAAGTATCCCAAGGCTCCAGGGAAACATCCAGCACAATCTTCTCCAGGCTGTAAACCGTGATGTTGACCGTGTAGCTCACCCCGGGCTGGGATTCGCCAGACGGCATGTTAATGACAGCCGTCTGGACTCTTCTCACAGTGCGAGTGGTTCCGCCGTTCACCTCGTCCTGCTTCAGTACGAAAGCAAGGTTGTAAGAGGTTTCTCCCGGCATTGCCATCAGGCTCTCACCCAGCTGAACCGGCTCGGTGGAACCTCCGTGATAAACAGTGTGATTAAGAACATCATTACCATCCGCATCAAGCAGGTACAGGTTGTCGGTTTGTGCATCCGACGGAACCAGGCACGCTGCTCCGCTGCGGCTTTCACTTACGACGTAAAGCGTGGCGTCCGTCTTGGCACCGGCTATCCAGAGCGAATCTACCTTGAGGTTGGCTTCCGGATTCACCGACCCGTCCACAATGTGGAATACAAAGCGGGACAGCACATGCTTGAAGCGAAGCTCCGGGGTAATCCCCTTTCTGGCCGAGTACGCGCTGTAGAGCCGTTTCCGGAGGGCGGATCCGTCCGTGTCGGCAGGATAGGATGCCAGGTACTTGTCCAGGGCCTCGGAGGGCGTGTCCAGGAAATTCGCAACGGAGGCATCCCGGTTGTCTCGCGCCACCATCACGTCCTGGGAGCCGTCTATACTCAGGTCCAGGGCAATCTCATTCCCTACCGTTCTCTTGCGCCGGGGCGTGATGTTGTCTATGTAATAACCGAAGAAGCTGTAGTTGGTATTGTACTGATAGTAATAATACGTACCGCTTGCCCGGTCCTCCACATAGATTTGACCATCTCCGGCAGGAGATTTGGACGTAACGTCGTCAATGATAATGTTGTTCAGATTCAGATTGTCGTTCCCGTCTCGCGCTATGCCATAGATATGGAGGTCCTGGTTCTGGTTAAAGGCGGTCACGGCAGCTTTGGTCTCCACAAGGGTAGCGATGTCGGAGCCAAAGGTAATGGGGATGCGTTCCTCCCCGGTGAACACCTCATCCGGATCCTGTGGCAGGGCCACGACGGGCGTCTCCTGCTTGCTGCAGGAGAACGCCGCCAGGACAACGAATGCGATAATGGAGAACTTCTTCATCTACTCAGAAGCTTATTCGTCTTCGTCAATGGTGAATTCAGCACCCTCTTCCCAGGCTTCCAGGGAAACGGTGATTTCGATCTTCTCAAGTGCGTAAACCTTGATGGTCACTTTGTACTTGTAGCCGGCCTGTGCATAAGCAGGAACGCGGTTCGCAAAGTCCAGCGTGAAATCGTTGACCACAGACTTGGGGCTCACACCCTCGGCGCTTGCCACCAGCTGGGTGAGTTTGATGGAACCGGTATAGGAAGCGGCGCCGGGGACGACGATGAGACCGGGGCCGAAGCTGTCAATGTCATCCACCTCCACGGCCTCGTAGTCAGCAACGGTGGCTACCTCTTCCTTGAGGTCTTCGATATCCATGGTCAGGGGCACGAGCTGGGCGCCGGTTGCAGCAACCAGGGTGTCCTTGGCAGCCTTGAAGGTGAGGACCGCATCGGCATAGGACTTGATGGCAAGACTGTCAATATACATGGCGTCGGCGCCGGCACCTCTCATATCCTCAATGGCAAACTCGAAGAGGGAACCTGCGTGTTTGAAAGGGAGGTTGGGGGTAATGTCGCGACGGGCGCTCCAGGCGCTATACACCTTGGTGACCTGTTCTGCGGTGATGGTTCCGGCAGTAACGGCTGCGGCGGCGTCCGTAGCGGGAACGGCGTTGGCATACAGGATATCCTGGCTGCCGTCCAGCGTGAAGTTCACGGAAACAGCGTCGGCCGTCTTGTTGACAACAGGATTCTCTGCATCATCAATGTGATAAGCGAAGAACTCGTACACCTTGCTGCCTTCATAATAGAAATATTCGCCAGCCGCATTCTTCACCACAATGTGGGAATCGGTGGTAGGATCCACAGGAGAAGCGGCCTCTACACCGTCAATGAGATAACCCTGAGTGAGGTCCTGAGCCACATCGTGGCCAAAGACCACCAGTTTCTGGGCACCGTCAAAGGCATCGATGGAACCCAGGCCTTTTACCTCGGCCTCTACACCGCTGTTACCAAAGAGAACGGGAACGGGAGCGTCAATTTCTGCTTCGGGAGCAGGAACAACCTGTACGTTGGCTTCTTTCTTGCTGCAGGCGGCAAGGGCCAGCAGGGAAGCAGCAATAGCAAAATACTTTTTCATATTATTTGTTTTTTAAAGGTTAAAATCTTTTTAGTCTGCATCGGGATCCAGGGAGAAGCTGCCGCTTTCCACCCAAGGAGTGAGTTCCACGGTAATTTCTACCACCTGCAGGCCGTGGATGGTGATGGTCACATCATAGCTGTGGCCGGCAACGGCAACCGTGTCTTTGGGAGTCTGGGACTCGTCCACGTCCGGCGTTGCAGGGTCATCAACCGGATTGAACACCAACTTGGCAAAATCAATTTCCAGATTGGCCACATTGATATCGCCGGTGTAGCCTTCCTGCTTGAGGACAAGGCCCACGGGATATTTGGCCTCACCCGGCATTACCAGCAGCGGTACGCCAAAATAAGGATTCTCTTCATTGTACACCTGCGTAAGCGGATTGGTATTATAAGCGATGCCCTCGGCAATGGGAGCCAGCGTACCGGCATTGTTGTAATGCACGGAAAGCGGAATGGCGGCCGCCTCTCCGGGGACAAGACCGGGCTCGGGAATCACATTAAGCGTGCCCTTCGCCTTGGAGGTGACGGTAAGTTCTTTCACATTGATAACGGTATTCTGGCTCACGGCCGAGCCTGCCTGAATCTTGAAATTGAAGCGGGCCAGCTGGTGCTCGAATTTCAGGTTGGGGATAATCCCCTTGCGGGAAGCGTAGGAGCTGTACACGCGGGGCAGATTGGCAGCGGGGAATTCGCCGGCCTCAATCTTGGCTTTGGCATCGGCTTCCGGATTGGCCTTGGCCACCAGGATGTCCTGCGTCCCGTCAATGGTAACAGGAATAGAACCTTTGGCCGCCACAGCTTCAGCAGTTTCCGTAGCAGCCACCTGAGGCGTATAATCAAAGTCATTGGCCGGATCTGCAGCGGAATCTACATAGTAACCATAGAAGTCATAGTTGACATTCTCTGCATAGAAGTACTTCTCCGTTCCGGTACGATACACATCGATATAACCGAAGGTGTCACTTGCAGGAGAATTTGCCGGGACGTTGTTGATAATGTGAACGTCGATGGGGATGGGCTGACCGGTCTTGGGAATACCGAAGACACGGAGCTGCTGCGTTCCGTTCCAGGCATCCAGGGCGCCCTGGCCGGCCGCCTTGGTAGTAACATTGGCCCTGATGTTGGTGCCGATGGTGATGGGCTCGGCAGCCTCCACGCCGTTCTCGTCAACGGGCACGGAAGCGCGGTAACTTGCATTCTTGCTGCAAGAGAGCGCTACCGCCAGAATAGCCACGGAAATAAGCGTAAACTTTTTCATGGTGTTTGAGGGTTTAAAAATTTAAGTTTGTTTATATATTAATTGTATTCATTGTCAGGGTCCAGTTCAAAATAGCCGCTCGGGGTCCATTCGGCAAGCGTTGCCGTTGCAGTAATGCTCTCCGGTCCCCAAATTGTCAGGTTTACCTTATACTGATAACCGGGCTTGGCCACAGCGTCCTCCGGGAAGTTCACCTTCACTTCCACGTCAAATGGTGACAGTGCTGGAGAGTCTGCATGGTCCACTTTAAGATGCACCACATACGTACTCTCTCCTGGCATGAGCATCACCTCGCCAAGATACTGGCTCTCTTTACTGGGCTTTATCGCGGCATTATACGGCGTTATCCCGTCGGCGCCATAAATCGGGAGGCGGGAAGGAGCTCCTTGAGGTACAATAGCAGCGACCGACCCCGGCCGTACCACATTGAGCGTAGCACGCTCGCGGCTTTCCACCGTCGCACTTCTGATGGTCAGTTTCCCGGCGCGCTCCTGGTCGCTGTCTGCATACCCAGTGAAAACATAAAGAACAAAGCGGCTCAGTACATGGTGGAAAGTAAGGCTGGGTTTCACGCCATGACGGGCGGCATAGGCACTGTAGGCACGCTCCGGAGGACAATCTTTTCCCTCTGTGTCTTTCCACTTGTCCGCCTGCGCCAGCATTACGTCCTGACTGCCGTCAATGACTACATCGAAGGAAACCGTAGAAGCCGCTGCATTCTTTGCGGCAGCCGGTGTTCCTTCAACGCTTAACGGCGTAGTTGTTCCGGGTAGATAGAGCGGTGCCCCGTCCGTGTAATAGCCAAAGAAATCATAGTATGTTGACTTATTTTCATCATTATTTAACTCATCATAAAAATACATGTCTTTTGTACCGGGCTTGTAAATACGGAAAGGAGTAACCGCAGGGCAACTTACCCGGTCAATGAAAATATTGTTTACAACCAAAGAGCCGTCCACGCTGGGCTTGTTGTCCACGCGGTTTCTGGATACGCCATATACCCAAACTTCCGTATCCTTGTTCCACTCGCTTATAGAGGCACGGGTTTCAACCTGGACGGAGATTTGAGGAGCACCGTCAAACACAACCGGACACGGGCCCTCCTGGGCCGGATACTGGCGGTAGGATTTGTCACAGGACAGCGCCATGCCCAGCAAGAGCACGGCCATGTTCACGAATATGAAGTGACGTTTAAACATCGTCGGTTCCCTCCAATTCCTCGCCCTTTTCCCAGGGCTGTTCATCAATGGTCACGACTACGTTGTTATGGCCATATACGGACAAGGTGAATGTATATACTTTCCCAGCCTGAAACCCCTGGGGAAGTTGCAACTTATTCTCATAAGCTTTCTCGCGATTTCCCACATGAACGGAATAAGCATACTCACTGGCCGGAGCCATGAGCAGACAGGCTTCCTCGCCGCCGATAAATGTAGCATCGGAATCCGGGGTTTCCACATCACTGCTGGTCCAGACGGTCACTTCATCCGCAGGCGTCCCATCTGCATTCTGATAAGGGAAAACCGTACTGCCTGAAAGGACAAGTCCCTGTTCTTTTCCGGCAACGCAAAAACGGCCCTGAGACGGCCCGGTTACTTTCAAATCATCCACCGCAATCTCTTCCGGATTAACCCCTTCCAGCAAACCACCCTTTACACGGAAGCGCATCTTTACCAACGCATGCTGCATGACAAAAACGGGATGCACATTCCTACGGGCGTTGACATAGCAGAAACTGCCCTCCTTAGGCTGCGGGGCCGTGCTGGACATCAAATCCTGGTGTCCGTTGATGGAAAGATTCAAATACACGGCATCGGAAGTCCGCGTTTCCGTGTAATTACAGTCATCCAGGTAGCAGGCGTAAAAATCATAGGGGGCCAGGCACAGTTCCATGTTGGGATAGACCGGTGTGCGGGAAGGCTCACAGAGCCACCAGGCGCGGTGATCGCTCCCCTCCACCCGGGCTTCCAGGCCATTCACCAGGCATACCGGGGCACCGGAAGGCGCTTTTTCCTCTCTCCAGTCCACCCCTTCTTCGCTACTGAAGGCATATACCTTGATATTTTTCCCGGCAAAAGAGTCGACGCCATCCACGGCGCCGGCCGACTTCACGTCCATTCCGCCGCCGGGACTGCCCAGATATACCTGCACGGCCATGGGATCGTCCACCTGGGAATAGTCCACCCTTCTGTCGGCTGTATATGAGGAACGGCTGCATGCTGCGGAAAACAGCACGCAAGGGATGGCCAGCAGTATGAAATTCAACTGTTTCATCATGCGTCCGGATCTTCTGGGACAACGGAAATATGTCCGCTGTCAGAGTCATCCCACCGGGCAAGCGGCAGGGAGTCATCAACGGGCTTGGATACCTTAAGGGTGTATTTTGAAGCAATGTCCAGCACGACCGATGCGGCATCCCGCTCCAACCAAGCGGCATCACCGGAGGCCGCCGCCTTCATGATTCCCGCTTTTGCAAGGAAGGGAGACAGATTGATTTTTGCGCTTACAGGAAAGGAATAGCCTTCCAGTTTGACCGCGACCTCCAGCATGCCCGCACCATATTTGTCCGTGGCATTTTCCGGCGGGAAAAGTCCCAGTGTCCGGAATTGGGCGCTGTACAGGCCACTCTCCCCTGCTTCGCAATCGGCTATGGTACGGCCATAGTCCGCCGTGTTCACACTGCCATCCACCAAGCGTATTCTGGAAGGAACGCCCGCGAGGCACGCCGCCACCTTCTCTATGGTAAGGGAAGCATCCTCACTGGCCAGTTTTATTTTTACCGTGATTTGCTGGGTCACATCCCTGGGGGCAAAATGGAAGCGTTCCACGTTTCCGGGCTTTCCGGAGAGCGTCTGGGTATCCTGGGCAAGCCAGAGAGGCACGGCAGCCGCCACCACTTTGTGGGGATCCGAGGCAATGTGCCATAAACTGCGGTAAAGCACATCGTCTTCCGGCAGTTCCGGCTCCTGAAGGGCGGCATAAATGTCATGAATGGAAACCGAGTCCGGCTTAGCCACAAACGACTCCTTGTTCACGAAGGAAAACGGACCGTCCTCCTCTATGGAACAAGCAATGGCAAAATAGTTTCCGCCAAAGGCATTCAGGGTATCCGTCATGTCTGTTTTCACCGTAGCGGTGTCGTGTACGGAATAGGTGGTACGGGCAAACATGAGCGCATAGTTCTCCGGGACGCCGGCAGGCAGCGAACCAAAGTCGCAGAGCACATAGGACTTGGCATCTCCGCCGGAGGCCAGTTCCACGCGCGTGCACGATACTGTAAATACAGTACCTGCAAGCAGAAGCAATATGAACCGGTTCAACTTCATTGGGCCGCCTCCTTCTGTTTAGCTTTTTCCGCCTCGCGGGCCGCACGCTCTTTCTCCGCCTGCGCCTGGGCGGCCCGCCTGTGCTCTGTACTCAGTGCCGCGTCAAACTCACGCAGGAGGGCATTGAAACGCCTGTCAAGGTACTTTTTC
Source organism: Bacteroidales bacterium UBA3764 (assembly GCA_002371115.1). Lineage (GTDB taxonomy): Bacteria > Bacteroidota > Bacteroidia > Bacteroidales > UBA932 > Cryptobacteroides. The sequence continues at coordinate 23,090 of DFFY01000117.1, read as the reverse complement.
AGCTTGGCCTTCTGCTTGTCAGAAAGGCCGCTTTCACTCTCTATGTTACGCAGACGGCTGGTCTTGGTCTCTTCCAACGACTGCTTAAAGTCGGCCCGATACAGAGAGTCGGACTGATGATAACGCTGCATCTCCCGCTCTCCCTTGCTCTCGTCAAAGGAAGCCTTGCCGGAGAGCTGGGCATCTGAATCAATGGTAGATTTTGCCTGGGAATAGATTTCAAGCGAAGGGTCCACCTTGTCATATTTTCCGGAAATGCCCTTGTTGCGCCAGGCAAAGGCCACACGCACTTCCGTGAGCATGGGGAGCACCAGAAACTTGTTATCCCTTGCAGGAACGGGCTCATAGGCAAAAAGGTCTGCGCCGCTGCGGAAAGCCTTGTTGGCCGTGGCAATGATACCGGCGCTGAGGCCCAGTTCCATGTCAACGGCGCCGCGTTTGTACTCATAAAGGGGCAGTTCCACGCCCGTGCTCACGCCAATGCCTACCGCCCAGCCCTGACGGCCGGTTTCTCCGGGTTTGAAGGCATAAGTGGTATAGTCTGCGTAAAGGCCATAATACCAGGCCTGCCAAGGCTTGGGATTCTTGCGTTTAGGCGACAGGAAGCCGGTCTTTTCCCATTCCGTGTATTCCGTACCGTCTTCCCGCTTGACACGCTGGCTTTCACGCTGGGTCTGACGGAAATAATGGCGCCATTCCGGACGGAGGTCGAATACATTGAACACATAGAACGGCACCAGGGTGTGACGGGTATTCCAGTTCCACTTAAGCCCCAGCAGGGCTACGTCGTGGTTGTACTGGGAGCCGGAAATATCAAAACCCACCTGAAAGTTGGGGATGGTGAGCAGCCACTCCGCTGCGTTGGTACGGAAAACAAATCTATCCAAAGTGCTCGCGCTTGGAGCCTGCTGAATATCCTGCGCCAAGGCCCCCATTGTCGGATAGGCAAAGAGGACGATAAAAAGCACACCAAAGAGCAGTGTCTTTAATCTCTCGTAAAGCGCTTGCATTCAGTCATGATGGAATTATTTGCAAAGGTAATCAAAATATTTTAATAATGTTTACCCCCCCCCATTTTTTACAAGCAATTCCTTTTACTGCTGTCAACTCTTCGTACATATTGAAAAGATGACAGGGGAAGTCCGCGGTATGACAGGGAGCGCCACGCAGGAAGGCGTTTTTGTGGCGCTAAGGTGCGAAGACCGTAATCGGCGGCTACGCCTCGTAGTCGGTGGGGTCGAAGCCTTCCAGGGCTTCCTTACGCTCCACGCAGGTGCCGCACTTGCCGCAGTGCTTCTCCCCGCCCTTGTAGCAGGAATACGTAAGTGAATAGTCCAGGCCGATGGCCTTGCCCCGCAGCGCAATGTCGCGCTTGGTAATGTCACAGTACGGCGACACCACGCGGATGCCCTCGTACGTACCCGCCTGGATGGCCTTGTCCATTCCCTCCACAAATTCCGGCCGGCAGTCCGGATAAATGGCATGGTCTCCGCTGTGGTTCGCGAGCATCACGGTATCCAGGCCGTAACTCTCCGCCAGGCCCGCCGCAATGGCGAGCATGATGCCGTTGCGGAACGGCACCACGGTGCTTTTCATGTTGTCAGCGGCATAGGAGCCCTCGGGAATCTCCCCGCCACTGAGCAGCAAATCGCTTTTGAAATACTGGCCGATAAACGCCAGCGGGATTACCAGATGCGTGATACCTATCCGTTTGCAGTTCGCCCGCGCATAGGCAATTTCCCGCGCATTGTGCTTGGAGCCATAGTCGAAGCTCACCGCCAGCGCAATGCTGTCCTTGTACTCATACAGCAGCGTGGTACTGTCCAGGCCGCCGGAATAAATCAAAATCGCTTTCATAGAGTCTCCATGATATTTTTCACGGCTTCCCGGGCCGATGCCACCGCTTCCACCACCGTCTTGGGCCCCAGGATAAAGTCACCGGCCACCCAGACGTTGGAAAGGCCCTGGACACGCCCGGCCTCGGACGTGGCGGGCCAGCCCCACTCGTTCATTTGGGCCGATGTCCCGGCGAACATGCCAAAGTCCGGCTTCTCGGAAATGGCCGTAAGCAAGGTATCGCATGCCACAAAATGGTCTGTTCCGTCGATAATGCGCGTCACCACGCGGCCGCCGCCTTCCGGCACCACGTTCTCGCAGTCGCGGAACACCACGCCGCCTTCCTTCACCTCCACCGGCGCCTGGAACAGCTTGAACTGGACGCCATCGGCCTTGGCCTGGTCCACTTCCAGCGGGTTGGCAGGCATGTTCTCGAAGGTTTTGCGGTAGTACACCCAGGTTTCGCAGCCCTGGCGGATGGCCGTCCGGCAGGCGTCCATGGCCACATTGCCGCCGCCAATCACAATCACCTTCTTGCCCAGGTTGAAGGCCTGCGGATTCTTGAGGAACGGCAGCGCCTGCACGGCCTTTTCCTCGCCGGGGATGTGCAGGGTGGCGGGTTTTTCCGCACCGGCGCCAATGAGCACGGCGTCATAATCGGCCTGGAGCTGTGCCAGGGTAATGTCCTTTCCCACTTCCACACCACCGCGGAAAGCGATGCCCGCCTCTGCGAACATGGTCTCGTAGGCGTCGCAGTATTTCTTGTCCAGGCGGAAGGCGGGGATGCCGTAACGGAGCACGCCGCCTATGCGCTCATTGGCGTCTATGAGGGTGACATCGGCCCCGGCCTCATACAGCCAGACGGCGGCGGCGATGCCCACCGGGCCCGCACCCACCAGCGCCACGCGCTTGCCTGCCAGTTCCGCGGAACGACGCTGCAGCTTGTATTTAAAGAGGTAGGCCGTGGAAATCTCCTGCTCAATCTCGTACCAGCGCACCGGCACCTGTTTCACGTTGAGCACGCAGTGGCCGTAGCAGAACTGCTTCCAGTCACACACTTGCGAGGTAATGGCCGTCAGCGGGTTGTTGCTCAGGAGCATCTCCCCCGCCTCGTCCAGTTTTCCTTGCCGATATAACAGCATGCATTCCGGTACGGGCGTATGCACCGGACAGCCTTGTAAGGCACATTTGGGTTTCTTGCACAATAAGCAGCGCTGCGCTTCAGTGTTCATGGTTTAAAGATTTGTCTATTGGTCAGTGAGCGGCCCAAAGTAAGGGAATCGGCATACTCGAGGTCGTCGCCAAAGCCCAGTCCGCGGGCCAGGGTGCTCACCTTGATGCCGGAAGATTCTATTTGCCGATAAATATAAAAAGCGGTGGTCTCCCCTTCCACGTCGCCGCTCAGGGCCAGGATGACCTCGGCCTCCGAAGGGTTTTCCAGGGTATTCACCCGCTCCGTCAATTCCTTGATAGTGAGGTCCGAAGGGCCCACACCGGCGATGGGCGAAATGATGCCGCCCAGCACATGGTACACGCCGTGGTACTGCCCCGTTCCTTCGATGCTCATCACGTCCCGCACGCTTTCTACCACGCAGATGGTGCGCTGGTCGCGGCTGCGGTCGCTGCAGATGGCGCAGAGCTCCTCGTCCGAAATCATGCGGCAGCGGCGGCAGTAGCACACATCGTCCCTCAGGTGGTCGATGGCCTCGGTGAAATGATGCACGTTCTCCGCCGGCTGCTTCAAAAGGTGCAGGGCCAGGCGCAAGGCACTCCGCCGGCCCACGCCGGGCAGCGAGCTGATGGCCTCCACGGCCTCTGAGAGCAGGACGGAAGGGTAATTTTCTTTATAGGCCATGGTACAGTTTTAAGCCTTCCAACGGGGAGGCGATGATGCGGGAGAGGGTAATGCCGTATTCGTTTGCGAGGCTTTGCAGGATGTCCCGGCAGGCGTAGCCAAATCCGCCCACAATGCCTAACGGCAGGGCATCATATTGCCGGACCGTCCGTTCAAAAAAGGCGCGGAAGTTCCTATCCACCAGTTCCTTAGCGTAGTCATTGGTTTTGTAATGGGCCACCACGAAGGGTGCCAGGCTGCCCAGGTAACGGGCCGGGGCGGGCGTACGGTACACCTGTTGGACAATCTCCGGATACGAGGCCGGGAACGTTTGGGCGAATTCCTGCGCAAGGTCCTCTGGGACAAAACCTTTCAGGTAATCGGAAAGGAAAAGTTTACCCAGCACGGAGGCGGAGCCTTCGTCGCCCAGGATGTACCCGCCGCAAGGGACTTGGGCGGTGATTTTCTCGCCGTCATACTGGCAGGTGTTGGCACCGGTGCCCACAATGGCAGCGATGCCCGGACGGCGGCCACAGACGGCGCGCGCGGCCCCCAGCATGTCGGAAGCATATTCAATGCCCGCCTTGGGGAACCACTTGCCCAAATCTACAGGCGACTCCCCTACCAGACCGGCGGCGTACAGGTACAGCTTGTCGATGTCCGGAAGCTCCCGGGCGGCAGCCTCCAGGATGGGCTGCAGCTGGTCCGCGGGCGTATGCGCCAAGTTGAAGCCGGGCGTACGCACCTGCGTGCCGTCGCTGCACAGCCAGTCGGCCTTGGTGGCCCCGCAATCGACAATAACCGTTCTCATGCCTGTACCCATTTACCGTTCTTTTTCCAATGAGAATAGCCGTAAACGGCGGACAGGGTGTATAGGGCGTAGAGCGCCGCCATCCAGTACTGCCCGGTGCTGATGCAGAGGGCGGTGGAAAGGACATCGGCCACAATCCAGAGCAGCCACTGCTGCAAATAGCTCTGGGCCAGCCACCAGGTGCCTATCACGCTGAGCACGGAGGCCGTGCCGTCCAGCACCGGAGCGGCGTCGCCGGTGAGGCGGAGCACCTGGATGAGGGTCACGGAGCCCACCACCAGGAGAACGGCGCTCCAGACGGCCACCTGTTTGGGAATGGCCTGGAGATGGATTTCGCCTTCCCCTACCTGCCCGCTGGCTTTCCGCCACTGGACCAGGCCCACTACGGACATGGCCACGTAATAGAGATTCAGGCCCATGGACGCCCACACGTGCTGCACGCCGAAGCTCACGGCACAGGCGATGCCGGTGAGAATCCCCAGCACCCACATGGCGTTTTTCTGCAACACCTCCAGCACCACGTACGCAATGCCGGTCACCGTTGCAAAAATCTCTATGGCCTGAATCCAGTTTGTCATTTCGACCGAGCCTTCCTCTGTCATTTCGACCGAGCCTCCCTCTGTCATACCGAGCGAGCCTCCCTCTGTCATACCGAGCGAAGCGAGTGTATCTCTTATCTCACCTCAATGAGTTCCACCACAAACTTGAGCGCGCTGCACGGCGGAATGCCGCGGGTGCCGCTCTCGCCATAGGCCAGGTTATACGGCAGATAGAGCTCATACTTGGCGCCTTCGCTCATGAGCTGCAGGCCTTCCGTCCAGCCCTTGATTACCTGATTGAGACCGAACTCGATGGGCTCCCCGCGCTTGTAGGAGCTGTCGAACACCTGCCCGTTGGGGAAGGTGCCTTCATAGTGGCAGTACACCTTGTCCGTGGCCTTGGGCTTGCGGCCGGTGCCTTCCTTGATTACCTTATACATAAGGCCGCTCTTGGTAGCTTTTACCTCAGGGTCTTTGGCCATCTGGGCCAGGAATTTCTCCCCTTCTTCCTTGGCGGCTGCGCCGGCTTCGGCGGCACGCTGGGAGGTCTCTTCTTCCAGTTCCTTATAGAAAGCCTCCAGGGCTTCACCGGCCTCTTCCAGGCTAATGGCAGGCTGGGCGCCCGTTAACATGGCCTTGAGACCGGCCAGGAAGTCTTCTACGTTTGTTACGTGGATGCCCTGCTGATAGAAGCTGGACGCCACGCTCATTCCGAATGCGTACGATTTCTTATCCATATTTTTACTGTAATGATTTTGCTGCGGATGCGCCGGAGAGATAGCCGGTGCAGAAGGCGAGTTGCAGGTTGTAGCCGCCGGTATCGGCATCCATGTCCAGGACCTCGCCGGCGAAGTACAGGCCGGGCTGCTTCTTGGACTCCAGCGTCTTGGCAACTACTTCCGAGGTGCTTACGCCGCCGGCGGTGATGACGCAGCGCTCGAAGCCCACGAAACCGGCAATGTCCAGCTTCCAGTTCTTGAGGGCGGCGGCGAGGGTATCCACACTCACTTTGGGGTTGGTTTTGAGGAACGCCAGGGTGCAGTTCCAGGGGATGAGCTTGCCCAGCATGATGCGGAACAGCTTCTGGAAAGGCTGGCCCTTGGAGCGCTCGTCATGAATCACCTCCTCCCATTTGGCGTGGATATCGGCACTGAGTTTTTCCTCTTCCACGGCGGGTTTGAGGTCTATTGCGACGCTCACTTTCTGTCCGTCGTTGAGGGCTCTTACGGCCCGGCGGCTCACCATGAAGCCCAGCGGACCTTCCAGGCCGCCGTCGGTGAACTCAATATCGCCGAACTCCTGCTGCACAGCCTCGCCGTTCACAAAGAGGGTGAGCTGGACATTGTCCAGGTTGTTGCCGTTGAACAGTTCCCCAAGGTCGCTCAGCGGGGTGATGCGCTCGATGTGTTTCTCAAAGGTGGGGTACCAGGACGGCAGCGGCGCAATCTTGCGTTCCTTGCTTTTGCCGTAAACGGTGCGGCCGCGGAAGGCCTGCTTGATTTCCCCGGAGAGGGGCGTTTTTTCCTTGTAACCAACTGGCACAAGGGCGGTTAAGGAAGGCAGACAGGCGGCTATGCTATGGCCCAGTTCCTCCGCCCACATATAGCCGTCGCCGGTGGAGCCGGTGCCCGGATAGGACAGGCCGCCCGTGGCGATGATAAGCTTCTTGCAGGTATATTCCACCGGTTCAATAGTGACTTCCTCGCGCGTGGGCGCCGGTTTGCCGGGACGCAGCTTGCGGGGATCATCGACAGGGATACGGACCTGCTTCCGGGAGGTTTGCACGCAGTCCAGGCTAAAGCCGTGCGGCGTAGGGTCTATGGTCTTGACTTCGCAGTCCGTCACCACCTTCACACCGCTCAGGGTGCAGGCGCGCAGGAGCGTGTCCACCACGTCACCGGCCATGTGCGAGGCCGGGAAGGCGCGGTCTCCGCGTTCCACTACGCTCCGCAGGCCATTTTCCTTGAGCAGGTCCATGAGGCCTTCCGGGGTAAGATTGTGCCAGGAAGGGCTAACGAAGTTGACATCGGTCCGGATATGGTCGCTGAACGCGGTCCAGTCTTTCACATTGGTGAAATTGCAGCGGCCCTTGCCGGTAATCATGACCTTGCGGCCCGCTTTGGGCATTTTCTCGAGCACCGTTACGGTGCCTCCTTCTGCACTTTCTGCCAGCACTTTTGCTGCACCCACGGCTGCCATGAGCCCGGCGGCTCCTCCGCCAATAACAATAATATCCGAACGCATACCTATAATTTTGTCTGCAAAAATACGTTTAATCCGCAACCTCTGCAAATAAAGTTTGTTTTGTTTTGGAAAAAAGTTGTATATTTGCAGTCCCGATTCACCACAATCGGTCTTGCCACTTTAGCTCAGTCGGTAGAGCAGCGCATTCGTAACGCGCAGGTCGGGAGTTCGAGCCTCCTGAGTGGCTCAAAAATAGGCTTCCGAGTTTTCGGAAGCTTTTTTTGACCTTTTTGTATCTTAGCAAAAACTTTGGAGAGAGTATGTATTACGTTTGTAAACGATTGGAGATATCGTCGGCGCATGCGCTGAACCTTTCTTACGAGAGCAAGTGCGAGGAACTGCATGGGCACAACTGGATTGTAAAGGTGTACTGCAAGAGCGAGACGCTGAACGCGGACGGCATGGTGACGGACTTTACGCACATCAAGCGGGACATCTGCGGCGTACTGGACCACAAGAACCTGAACGAAGTGCTGCCGTTCAATCCCACGGCGGAAAACATTGCCCGCTGGATTTGCGACCACGTGGAGAACGCCTACAAGGTGGAAGTGTGGGAGAGCGAGAACAACATGGCCGCCTATGAGCGGTAACGCCTTGTCATTCTGAGCGAAGTCGAAGAATCTCCATGTACAGAGTAAACGAAATATTCTACAGCCTCCAGGGCGAAGGCTTCTGGACGGGAACGCCCATGGTCTTCGTGCGGCTGAGCGGGTGCAACCTGCAGTGCCCGTTCTGCGACACGGACCACCAGCCGTACCGGGAGATGAGCGCCCAGGATATTCTCAAGGAGGTGCAGCAGTACCACTGCCCCCGCATCTGTCTCACCGGCGGGGAGCCGCTGCTTCAGTTGGACGACGAACTTATCGACACATTCAGCGCGTACATAGTTCACATGGAGACCAACGGCTCCATCAACAAGCCGGAAGTAAATCGAGTTCAATGGGTTACGCTCAGTCCCAAGAACCACCTGCCCGGTTTTGCGGAACGCGGAAAAGTACAAATCACCGAGGCCGATGAAATCAAGCTGGTCTATGACGGCACGCTCACCGAGGAGGAAATCTGCGCCTGGGAAGGCTTCCCGGCCAGCCACCTCTTCCTCCAGCCCTGCGACGTCCCGGACCCCGCCCGCAGACAACAACTTCTGGAGGAAACCATCGGCTTTGTGCAACGCCACCCCCTCTGGCGCCTCTCCCTCCAAACCCACAAGCTTCTGAACATCCGATAGTCGCTGGTCAGTAACATACTATCAAACAAGCACTTACGCATATTCCTCGGCTCTTTTTGCGCCGAGGAATACTTATATCTCGCTATGAATCAGCCACTTACCGACCAGCGAGAACAAAACCCGCCTACTGGCCAGTAACCTCCAGACTATCAGGCATTTCCTTATAATCCTCGGCGCAAAAAGCGCCGAGGATTATGCGCATTTACCTAAGAATCAAAGAGTTACGAACCAGCCAATTCACAAGGGATAAAGGCCGGCGCCCACAAAGTCGATAAGGGTTTGCGGCTCAATACAGATTTGCAGGCCGCGGACACCGGCGCTCACGTAAATGCTGTCCCACAGCAGCGCGCTCTCATGAATAAAGGTGGGGAGCGGTTTTTTCATGCCGATGGGACTGCACCCGCCGCGGATGTAACCGGTGAGCGGCAGGAGCTCCTTCACGTGAATCATGGCGCAGTTCTTATTGCCGGAGATGCGGGCCGCCACGCGGAGATCCACCTCCATGGAGCCGGGAATCACGCAGACAAAGAGCCCCGTGCGGTCGCCGCGGAGCACCAGGGTTTTGAACACCCGGTCCAGGTCCTCCCCCAGCTGCTGTGCCACATGGGAAGCCTCCAGGTGCTCCTCGTCCACCTCGTAAGGAACCAGTGTATAGGAAATGCCGGCGGCGTCCAGGAGCCGGGCGGCGTTTGTTTTCTGTTGTGCCATGGTGCAAAATTACGGAAAATATTGCTATCTTCGTGAATTGAGCGAGGAGATTCCTCGACTCCGCTCGGAATGACAGGACTTCGCTCGGAATGACAGGACTTCGCTCGGAATGACAGGAATGACGATGACACCCAAAGAGGTACTGAAGACATACTGGGGCTATGACCGCTTCCGCCCCATGCAGGAGGAAATCGTCCAGGAAGCCCTGGCCGGAAGGGACGTGCTGGCCATCCTGCCCACGGGCGGCGGCAAGAGCATCTGCTTCCAGGTGCCCACCCTCATGCAGGATGGACTGGCGCTGGTGATTACGCCCCTCATCGCCCTCATGAAGGACCAGGTGCAGAACCTTCAGGCACGCGGCATCCGCGCCATGGCCATCCACGCCGGCATGAACCGCCGGGAAGTGGACCTGGCCCTGAACAACGCCGCCTACGGAGACTACAAGTTCCTGTACCTGAGCCCGGAACGCCTGCACACAGACCTTTTTCAGGCCTATCTGAGCGTGCTCAAAGTCTCCTACATAGTAGTGGATGAGGCCCACTGTATCTCCCAGTGGGGCTACGACTTCCGGCCCAACTACCTGCAAATCGGAGAGCTCAGGGACCGCATAGACGCCCCCGTCATCGCCCTTACCGCCACCGCCACGCCGCTGGTCTGTGACGATATCATGGACCGCCTGCGTTTCAAGGAAAAGAACCTGCTGCGCTCCGGCTTCGAGCGCCCCAACCTGAGTTACGTGGTGCGGAAGGCGCAGGACAAGCTCGGCCAAATCCTGAGCATCTGCGAAGGCGTACCTGGCACGGGCATTGTCTATGTCCGCAGCCGCGCCCGCACCCAGGAGCTGGCGGAAGCCCTCAGGGCCGCCGGCATCCCCGCCTCCTTCTACCACGCCGGCCTGGGTCCGGAAACCCGCGCCCTCAGGCAGGAGGATTGGAAAAGCGGCAAAACGCGCGTCATGGTGTGCACCAACGCCTTCGGCATGGGCATTGACAAGGCCGATGTCCGCTTTGTGGTGCACGCAGACCTCCCGGAAAGCCCGGAGGCCTACTTCCAGGAAGCCGGCCGTGCCGGACGCGACGGGCTCCCCTCCTACGCCGTCCTCCTGTGGAACGGCACGGACCAGACCCGCCTCAAGCAGCTGGAAGACGTCTCCTTCCCCTCCCTGGAATATATTGAGGACATTTACCAGAAGATGCACATCTTCTTCGAAATCCCTTACGAAGCCGGTATCGGCCGCATGCTCAAATTCGACCTTCCGGCCTTCTGCAAGCAGTACAAACTCCAGCGGGCGCCGGCCTACTACGCCATCAAGTACATTGAGCGGGAAGGCCACTGGACCCTGTCGGAGGACATGGACATTGCCACCCGCGTCCGCATTGAAGTGGACCGCCAGCAGCTGTACAACGTGGAGCTGCCGGACCCGGTGATGCCCGCCCTGCTGGAAACCCTCATGCGCATGTACACCGGCATCTTCTCCTTTGCGCAACCCATTGACGAAGAAGCGGTTGCAAGGCGAACCGGCCTCACCACCGCCCAGTTGCGGCAGGAGCTGTACCAGCTCAGCGTGAACCACGTAATTCGCTACATCCCCGCCGACCACGCCACGGTGCTCTACCTCCAGCACGGCCGCCTGCAGCCCGGCAACGTCCAGCTTTCACCAAAGCGCTACCAGATGCTCCGCAGCACCTACGGCGAGCGCGTGCAGACCATGCTGGACTACGTGGAAGAAACCGAGGAATGCCGTTCCCGCTTCCTGCTCCGCTATTTTGGCCAGGAGAACAGTGCCGATTGCGGCAAATGCGACCTTTGCCGCGCCAAGGCCACCCGTCCCAGGGACCTGGAGCAGAAAATCAAAGCCTGGATTGCGCAAAAGGGCCCCAACTACACCCTTGCCGATGTGCGCAGCGCCTTTGGCACGGCCGACGAAAACTGGCTGCCGGTGCTCCGCACGCTCATCGACCGGAAAGAAGTTCCGCCTTACGCATAATTTTCCTATCTTTGCACCCGCAAATGGCATCGAGCAAGGACATACTGCTTGGCCGCATCCGCAGCGGCGAAGGGCTCAGTTTCGGGCAGCAGCTCCAGCTGTGCCTGACGCTCAGTTACCCGGCCATCCTGGCACAGTTGTCGTCGGTGATGATGCAATACATCGACGCCTCCATGGTAGGACATCTGGGGCCGGTCGCCGGTGCGTCCATCGGCCTGGTATCCACTTGTTTATGGCTCTTTGGCGGCTTTGGCATGGCCGTTACCAGCGGCTTTTCCGTACAGGTGGCGCACCTGGTAGGTGCCAACGACTTCAGCGGCGCCCGTTCCGTCCTGCGGCAGGCGCTGGTGTGCGTGCTGGGCTTCAGCCTGTTCCTGGGCGTCGTGGGCATGGGCATCGCCCCCTTCCTGCCCCACTGGCTGGGCGGCGGTGAAGATATTACCCCGGATGCCACCAGCTACTTCTTTATTATGACGCTGTTCATGCCCGCCATGATTATGGACTGGACCTGTGCGGCCATCCTTCAGGCCAGCGGCAACATGAAGGTGCCCAGCATCCTGAGCATTGGGATGTGCGTGCTGGACGTGGTGTTCAACTACCTCTTTATCTATCTGTTAGACATGGGGGTCACCGGCGCAGCACTGGGCAGCGGCCTGGCGGAAGTGGTCACCGGCCTGGCCATGTTCTATTTCTTAGCGGCACGGAGCCCGGAGCTCAACCTCCGGCAGGAAAAAGGCAGCTTCCGTCCCACCCGGAAAGTGGTGGGAAAAGCCCTGGGCATCAGCGGTCCCATGGCCCTCCAGAACCTCCTCATGCGCGGTGCACACATTGCCTCCACCGTCATTGTGGCACCGCTGGGCACCATTTCCATCGCCGCCAACACCTTCGCCATCACGGCGGAAAGCTTCTGTTACATGCCCGGTTACGGCATTGCCGATGCCTCCACCACGCTGGTGGGCCAGAGTATCGGCGCCGGACGCAAACCGCTGGCGCAGCGCTTTGCCTGGATTACCACCGGCCTGGCCATGGGCATCATGGGCCTGCTGGCCATCCTGATGTACCTTTTTGCCCCGCAGATGATGGGCCTGCTGACCCCGGACGCCGACGTTATAGGCCTGGGCGCCCGCGTGCTCCGCATCGAAGCCTTTGCGGAAGTGGGCTACGCCGCTTCCATCGTCGCATATGGCGCCTGCGTGGGTGCCGGCGACACGCGCATCCCCAGCCTCATGAACTTTGGATCCATGTGGATCGTCCGAATAATCCCCGCCATTTTCCTCGCCCGTATGTACGGCCTTGCGGGCTTCTGGATGTGCATGGCCGTGGAGCTGAACTTCCGCGGCGTCATCTTCCTCATCCGCCTGGCCCGGGGCAAATGGCTTTCCCCTAAAACCCGTTAACCGCCAGCCTATGCTCGCCATTGTAGTACCGCAGCCCGACGACCGAATCCTGGGAGCGCTGCTGTTCCAGAAAAACAAGAAATTCAAGGTCTATGTGCCTGAAAACGACCCGGTTGCCGCCGACTACGAAGGCCGCCTGAACATGGCCCACGGCACCTGGAAGAGCGTAGAGGAGCCGCTGGTGTGTATCCTGGAACCGGGCGCCGTGCCCAGTCCGCACTTTGTGTGCCGCGTGCTCCTGAGCGCCTGGCTGTTCAGCAAGTCCCAGGTGTTCCATGTCCGCACCGGCATCTCCTACGGTTGGAAGGCAAGCGCCAAGAAATTCTTCCGCCTGGCCGTAGTGGAGCACGTCCCCGCCCCGCTTTCCAGCTTTGTCTTCCGCAGCGCCAAGCTCCGGGAAATGTCCGTAGCCAAACCGGACGGCACCCTGGAGGTGATTCCCACGGTGATTGGCTGCGCGCCCATCCGCAACGTGTGGTGGGAAAAACTCAGCTGGACCGCGCCTTTGGAGCCCCAGGGGCCGGAAGCCGTGAAAGCATCGGTCCAGAAAAACCTGGATTTGTTCCGCTGGACGGAGTCGTATTTCGGGGACGACGATTACCCCCTCTCCGTGGGCGACCAGCTTGAACTATACGCCACGGAACTCGCCCGCCTGTATCCGGACTACACCGAGGCGCAGCTGAGCGAGACCATGCTCAGTTTCCAGGTGGCACAGGGTATGATACGCAAAATGCGGGCTTCCAGCGCCCTCAGCGATGCCATCAAGGCCCGGGAAAGACAGCTCTAAAGGGTGAGCAGCGGGGAGGCCACGCCGCGCCTGAGCACCCGCAGGTTCACCGTACCGGGCTCCACGCCCAGGCTTTCCAGCGCCCGCCGGGCACTCTCGTACGCCAGTTCCGGCGTGTTGTTGTTGCCGCTCAGGTGGCACAGGAACAAATTCCGCAGCTCCGGATGCATAAAACGGGTAATGGCCTCCGCACAGTCCGCATTGGACAGATGGCCGATACCCTGCGTAATGCGCCGTTTCAGCTCCTCCGGGTAACTTCCGCCCAGGAGCATCTCCAGGTCATAATTGGACTCTACCACCACGGTGCTTGCCTGCGACGCCCAGCGGAGCGCCTCACCGGTGGTATGCCCCAGGTCCGTCATGAGAACAAACAACTCTTCCTCGCAACGGATGGCAAAGCCTATGCACTGGGTGGCATCGTGCGGCACTTCAAAGAACTGGACATCAAAGTCTTCCGTCACGGGATTCCACACGTTGGGCTCCAGGTTGTGCCGGCAGGGGCCGGTCCAGTCCCGCGTGAAGGGATGCCGCAGCAGGGCTTCATGCAGGGTCGATGTGGTCCATACGGGCAGCGACAGCCGCTTGCAGAACGAACCCAGCGAACGGATGTGGTCTCCATGGTCGTGCGTCACCAGGATGGCCGACAGGCAGGAATAGTCCAGATGCAGCGCTTCCAGCTCCTTCTTCACCCGGCGGATGCCCACGCCGGCATCTATAAGCAAAGCGGAATGCGACCCCATGAGGAGATAGCAGTTGCCGCAGCTGCCGCTGGAAAAACTCACAAAACGCATTACGGGCGGTCCTCCTTTTCACAATAGCGGGAAATGACGGTATATGCCCCCTCCACGCCCAGTTCACCGGCACGGGACAGGTCTATGCAGCCTTTCTCCTTGTCTTTCAGATAAATGAGCACCAGGCCGCGGTTGAAGTACGCGCTGCCCAGCCAAGGGTACAGACGGATGGCTTTGTCGTAACTCTCGATGGCCTGCACAAAACGGGAACTCAGGCTATACAGGTTGCCCAGGTTGAACTGGATGTAAGGGAATTGTGGCAGGAGCGCTGCAGCCGCTTCCATATCGGCCAGGGCCTCCGAATAGTCGTATTCCTTCATCACCTGCTCCCGCACCCGGGCCCGCGTATTGCCTTTGTCGTCCATGGTAAGCGTTTGCACGTTGGACTCGAAGGAAGCGATAAACGCAATCATCTCGGCCCGCAGCGCACCCCGGTTCATCAGATAAAATGCCTTATAATAAGGCGCATACGGGTCTTCGCCCGGATTTTCCACCGCCTCAGAGAAATGGAGCAGCGCGCTGGAATACTGCTTGAGGCCCATGTCCTGCAATCCCTTGAAGAAGGGGGCGGACACGCTTTCTCCGAGCAGGGCCGATGTCACCGGCACCGCAGAGGGCTCCTGACTGAGTTCCACGGGCAGCGGTGCCTTGGCCAGGAAGCCGTCCAGGAGTTTGTTCTCGTACTTGTGTGCCAGGGCGTAATTGGCATCGTCCCGGTGCTCCGTAATCACAAAGCGATAGAGCGGTTTCAGGTTGATGTCCACGTCGCGGTAGCGGAGCATCTCGTCCTCGAAGCCGCCGTTGCGGGCAAAATCGGCATCGAAAGCCAGCAAGCCCGAGTACTTGCGCGTGGTATCCGAGAAGTCCGCGCCGCCGGAGGTAGCCTTCTCATATTCAGCTACTTTTGCACGCGCGGTACGATAGTCCTCCTTGGAGGCGCGGGTCATGCCCAGTTGCAGTTCCACAAACGCACGGTTCATATAGGCCTTGGCAAAATCCGGATACAGTTCGATGGCCTTGTTGTAGTCTGCCAGGGCATCGTCCCAGCGCTGCATCTCGATGAAGAAGCCGGCGCGGTTGAAGTACGCCAGCACATTGCCCGGATTGATGGCAATCACGCGGTCCATGTCGTTCAGCGCACCTTCATAATCCCCTACCTGGGCGCTCAGGAGGCTGCGGTTGTACAGGGTGAGCGCATTGCCGGGCTCGTATTTGAGCACCGTATTCAAGTCCTTCATGGCGGCGTTCAGGTCTCCTTTTTCGCTGCGGACGATAGCCCGCTGGAAATACGCCAGCGTAAGGGTGGAATCCAGTTCCACGGCCCTGTTCAGGTCATTCAGGGCGTCGTCGTACTGCCCCCGTGCAGCCATGAGGCCGCCGCGGCGGATGTAGCCCTCCGGCTCAAAGCGATCCAGCTTGATGGCATGATTGTAGTCCGCCAGGGCCTTGGTGGTATCGCCCAAAAACAGATAGGACGCCCCCCGGTTCAGGTAGGACGACGGATCCTTGGGTTCCTTGCGGATGTATTTGTCGAAGTCCGAAACGGCCCGTTCGAACTGCCGGCTCAGGAAATAGGTGACACCCCGGGTGTAATACAGGCCGGTGGAGCCGGGCCGCAGTTCGATGGCGCGTTCCAGGTCGCCGAGCGCCTGGTCATAGTCTCCGGTGCGGCTTTCCGTAATGGCCCGGTAATGATAGCCGGAAGTGAACACGGGATTCAGGCGGACGGCCGTGGAAAAGTCGGCCCGGGCACCCCGGATGTCGCCCAGATTGTACTTGGCGATACCGCGGTAGAAGAAGGTCCAGTAGTCCGTTGAATCCAGCTGCGCCAGGATATTGAAATTGGCGACGGCTTCATTGAGCCTCCCTTCCTGCAAGGCCGAACGGCCGCGGAAAGAAAAGACATCCTTGTCCCACTGGCCCCATGCTTGCAAACACATGCAGAGAGTCAGGCAGATAAGAAGAAAACGCCGTGTGCTGTTTTTCATGAAAAATATTTTCATTTCCGCTCCGAAATAGCTAATTTCGCGCCAAATGACAAAGTTAATAAAATTTTTGATGATATTGTTGCTGGGGGCCTGTGTTCCCGCAGCCGCACAAGTCCGATACACCATCTCTCCCAAGAACGCCGAGGCCGTCCTGAAAACGGAAAACATCCGCAGCACCGTGGAATACCTGTCCAGCCCTTCGCTGGGCGGCCGCGCCAGCGGGACGGACGGCGGCCGGAGAACCGCCATGTGGCTGGACGGCCAGTTCCGGGACCTGGGCCTGCTGCCGCTCAGCGGCGCATGGATGCACGGATTCACCACCGGCAGCTTCTTCGGCCGCAACGTGCTGGGCCTCATTCCCGGCAGCGCCCAACCTGCCCGCTATGTCCTGGTCATGGCCCATTTTGACAATCTGGGCACGCTGGGAGGCACCTTCTACCCCGGAGCGGACAGCAACGCATCCGGCATAGCCGCCCTGTTGGAGGTAGCCCGTATGTTCCGCCACATGAAAGAGCGGAAACGCACGTATGCCAGCGGAATCATTTTCGCAGCCATAGACGGCAAAGAGAAAGACCTGGCCGGTTCCAGGGACCTGTGGCGTCTTCTCGAGCAAGGGAAGCTGACGGATCCCTCTTGCGGAGCCTCCATCCAGAAAGAGCAGATTTCGCTGGTAGTGAACCTGGATCAGCTGGGAGCCATCCTGGCCCCCATCACCCAGGGCAACCCCCACTACATCATGATGCTGTCGGATACGGCCACCGGCCGCCGCTCCACCCTGGAAAACGTGAACAGGGACCAGCACCTGGGCATGGAACTGGGCTATGACTATTATGGCAGCGCAGACTTCACCCGGCTGTTCTACACCCGCATATCGGACCAGCGCGTCTTCCTGGAAAACGGCATTCCCGCCGTCATGTTCACCTCCGGCATCACGCTCAACAACAACAAGGCCGCCGACACCCCGGAAACGCTGGACTACCCGGTCATGCGCAAACGCATCCAACTCATTTTCTACTGGTTGGATAAGGTTTTATAGCAGGATTTTTGTACCTTTGTAGGGTTAGTTGGAAAGTATGCGCGATTTTTACAAAATGATGAGGCAATATGCCTCCCCCTATAAAAAATACCTGGCCGGAGCATTTGTCCTCAACATCCTGTCGGCCATCTTCAACCTGTTTTCCTTTGCCATCCTCATCCCCCTGCTGGATATCCTGTTCAAGGTGAACAGCACCACCTATACATTCATTCCCTGGGATGCAGACATGGGCACACGGGAAAAGGTCCTCAACAACTTCTATTTTTACGTATCGGATTTTGCCCTCACCCACGGCGTCATCAATACGCTGTTCCTGCTGGCCGGCGTCATGATTCTGTTCACCGCCCTCAAAACCAGCTGCTATTTTGGCTCGGCGGCCGTCATGATTCCCCCGTCAACGGGCATCGCCAAGGAAATCCGCTGTCGCATATACGACAAAATCCTGAGCCTGCCCATCGGCTTTTTCACGGAGGAACGCAAAGGAGACATCATTGCCCGCATCACCGGCGATGTAGCGGAGGTGGAGAATTCCATCATCGCCTCCCTGTCCATGCTCATCAAGGACCCCATCCTCATCATTTTCTATTTCGCCGCGCTCACCTGGATCAGCCCGGAAATGATGCTGTTCACCATTGTCTTTGCACCGGCCTTCGTGTGGATAATGGGGCTTATCGGCAAGCAGCTCAAACGCTCCTCCCTGGAAGCACAGGCCCTGTGGAGCGACACCATGAGCCAGGTAGATGAAACCCTGGGCGGCCTGCGCATCATCAAGGCCTTCAACGCGGAAAAAACCATGCACCGCCGCTTCCATGACGTGACGGACCGGATGCGTCGCAAAGTGGCCCGCGTGAGCATCCGCCAGTCCACGGCCCATCCCGTGAGCGAATTCCTGGGAACGGTGATGATTATGATTGTCCTGTGCGTGGGCGGCGCCATGATTGTGAGCGGGAAAAGCCTGTTCGGGGACGGCAAGTTCATGGATGCCGCCACCTTCATTTACTTCCTGGTCATCCTGTACTCCGTGATAGAGCCCATCAAGGAACTGTCCCGCACCACTTACAGCGTGCGCAGGGGCATGGCGTCCATGGAGCGCATCAACAAGATTCTGGATGCAGAGAATCCCATCCAAGACCCTTCCCATCCACTGGCGCTCAAGGATTTCCAGCAAAGCATCCGCCTGGAAGACGTGTGCTTCAGTTATGACGGTTCCCGCCAAATCCTGGACCACGTGACCATGGAAATTCCGCGCGGCAAAATGATAGCCATCGTGGGCGAATCCGGCGCCGGAAAATCCACGCTGGTGGACCTGATTCCCCGTTTCTGGGACGTCACCGGCGGCCGCATCACCATTGACGGGAAAGACCTCCGGGACGTAGCCGTCAAGGACCTCCGCGCCCTGATGGGGAACGTAAACCAGGAGCCCATCCTGTTCAACGACACCATTTACAACAACATCGCCTTCGGCGTAGAAGGGGCAACGGAAGAACAGGTGATTGCCGCCGCCAAAGTGGCCAACGCCCATGAATTCATCATGGAGAAGGAAGGCGGTTACCAGAGCAATATCGGAGACCGCGGCAGCAAGCTGTCCGGCGGCCAGCGGCAGCGCCTTTCCATTGCGCGCGCCATCCTCAAGAACCCGCCCATCCTCATTCTGGACGAGGCCACCGCGTCCCTGGACACGGAGAGCGAACGGCTGGTGCAGGATGCCCTGGACCGGCTCATGTCCTCCCGCACCACCATCGCCATCGCCCACCGGCTTTCCACCATCCGCCACGCCGACGAAATTATCGTCATGCATGAAGGCCGCATCGTGGAGCGGGGCAAACATGAGGAGCTGATTGCCCTGGGCGGTTATTACAAGAAACTTAACGACATGCAGGCACTATGATCCGCTCTTTCCAGATTGCCTTCCGGCTTGTCTTCCTCCTGTATATAGCGGCGCTACTGGTCCTGTGCTTCGCTCACTTTGAGCAAACCCCTTCCATGGACTGGAACCTCATGGGCATTCCCAGCGACAAAGTGGTCCACTTCTGCATGTTCTTTCCCTTCCCCATCCTGGCTTTCCTGGCCTTCGACCGCTATACGGAAAACATACGCAGCACCCTGCTGTTCGGCGGCGCCATCTTAGGGATTGGATGCCTGCTGGCCGTAGGAACGGAATGGGGGCAGGCACATTTTACCTCGTATCGCAGCGGAGACCCCAAAGACCTGCTGGCAGACGTCCTGGCCCTGCTGCTGAGCACCGCCATGGTCATTGTATGGGATATCCGGAAACAGAAAAAACACGTATGAAGCCCGCGGTCGTCCCTTTTTTACTCTTCCTTTGCAGTTTGTGTGCATGGGGCCAGAATCCGCCTCGCGTCCGGGACTTCAACGGCCTGTCCGACTCCCTTCAGGTGCGGTTGCAGCAGCGCATGGGCGTGGAAAACAAATTCCGCCTGGAAAAAGTGACCGCAAGGGGGAAAAACCTGGATTTCTATTACTCGCAGAACCTGGCCAACTATCCCTGGCGCCCCGGGGACATCAGCTGGTTCCGGGAACAGCTGCGGACCCTGGGCGCCCAGGGGCTGGGCTCCTATTCCATCGGGAATATTTACGCAAAAAAACAGAATATCACGGAGCTGCCCATCCCCGCCATCACCAACGACGGCCTCCCCGTCAGTACCGTTTACCGTGTCAAAGACCCGCGGGAGGGCACGACGCCGCTGGTGAAAGGCTCGGACCAGTGGCCACTGGGCTTGAGCGGCCGGCACATCGGCCTGTGGCAGAGTCATGGCCGATACTGGGAGGAGAGCACCCAACGCTGGGAATGGCAGCGGAGCGCCACCCACACCACCGTGGAAGACCTTTATACGCAGAGCTACGTGCTGCCGTTCCTGATTCCCATGCTGGAGCAGGCCGGCGCGGTAGTGCTCACCCCGCGCGAACGGGATACCCAGACCTGGGAAGTGGTCTGCGACAATGACCCCGGTTTCAGTCCCCGCAAGGATCCCAAGGTCCGCAGGGAGGGCCAATACCGCGAAAGCGGCGAATGGGAGTTTGTCGGCCCTGGATTTGCCGATACCCAGGAGCGCTATACCGGCACCGACAACCCCTTTCTCATGGGGACGGCCCGCATGAGTGCTACCACCCGCACCAACGAGAACGCCGCCCGGGTTATCTGGCGTCCGGACATTCCCGAAAAAGGGCGTTATGCCGTTTATGTGAGTTACGTCAGCCTGCCGGGCAGCACCGACGACGCCCGGTACACCGTCCATCACCTGGGCGGCGAAACCCTGCTGCATGTGAACCAGCAGATGGGCGGCGGCACCTGGGTCTATCTGGGTACCTTCCTCTTCGACAAAGGAACCGACGGCTTCGTGAGCCTGTCCAACCGCAGCAACACCAAGGGAATGGTAACGGCCGATGCCGTCCGCTTTGGCGGCGGAATGGGCAAGGTGGAGCGCGAGGGGACGCTTTCCGGCCTGCCGGCGTACGTGGAAGGGGCCCTGTACAACTTCCAGTATTCCGGCCTGGACATGAGCCTTTTGGACAAATGGGAGGGCGACTATAAGAAGGACTTGTCGTCACGCGGCATCTGGGTGAACGAGCTCACTGGCGGTTCCCGCGTGAATCCGGACGTCCCGGGCCGGCATATCCCGCTGGACCTGGCCCTGGCCTGCCATTCAGACGCCGGCGTCACCCCGAACGACTCCATTGTGGGAACGCTCACCATTTACACCCTCCGCAACGAGAACAGCGAAACCCTGCCTTCCGGCGAAAGCCGGCTGACCAGTCGCCTGTTGGCCGACTGGGTGCAGAGCCAGGTAGTGGACGATGCCCGCGCCGGTTTCGAACCCGGCTGGATGCGCCGGGACATCCGCGACCGCTCCTACAGCGAATGCCGCGTCCCGCAGGTCCCGTCCATGATTCTGGAGCCTCTCTCGCACCAGAATCTTGCCGATATGCGCCTGGGCCTGGACCCTTCCTTCCGCTTCACCCTTGCCCGCAGCGTCTATAAAGGCATCCTCAAATATCTGAGCGCACGTTACGGATGCCCTTATGCCGTTCAGCCGCTGCCGGTCCGCCATTTCCGCGCACGCCTGGAGAAGGGCAGGACGGTGCTCAGCTGGAGCGCCACGCCCGACACCCTGGAGCCCACGGCCATCGCCAAGTATTATAAAGTCTATACGCGCCGGGATGACGGCGCCTTCGACCAGGGTTTCCAAATCCAGGACACCACCTGCACCTTGTCGCTGGAAGCGGGCCACGTGTACAGTTACCGGATTACCGCCTGCAATGAGGGCGGCGAGAGTTTCCCTTCGGAAATACTGGCTGTAGGCAGGAGCGGTCCGGACGCCCGCAAGGTTCTCATCGTCAATAATTTCACCCGCATAGCGGCACCGGCCAGCTTCGACTCACCCGCCTATGCCGGCTTCAATGTCCGGCTGGACGGCGGCGTCCCGTGGGGACAGGACATCCTCTTCGCCGGCGAGGTGAACCAGTTTGACCGCACCCGCGAATGGACGGACGACGACAACCCGGGCTTCGGCGGTTCCTACACGGACCACGGCGGCACGCAGACAGCCGGCAACAGCTTTGACTTTGTGGCCCGGCACGGCAGTGCGGTCCTGAAGGCCGGCTATAGCTTCGAATCCAGCAGTGCAGCTGCGTTCAACGGCGAAAGCGATGCCTTTGCGCTGGACCTCATCTGCGGCAAACAGCTCACCACCCGCGTGGGCAGCGGCGCCGTTCCGGACCGCTATACCGTGTTCCCGGAAGCCCTGCAGGAGGCCCTGAAAACCTACACCGCCGGCGGCGGCAACATCCTCCTTTCCGGGGCCTATATTGCCACCGACGCCTGGGACCCCGTGTATCAGGGCGTACCCAAGGCTTCGGACGACACGCGCTCCTTTGTGAAAACCGTGCTGGGTTACCAGTGGGTCACCAATTTTGGCGACTATTCCGGGCAGGCCCTCCCCGCCCCCGGCAGCGACTTCCCCGCCATCAGTTATAACCGCGCCCGCTCACCGCTGGTGTACCCCGTGGAGAACGCGGACGGCCTGGCGCCGGCATCGGCCAAAACGCAGGCGCTCCTGCGCTACAAAGGCACGGACATCACCGCCGCCACCTATATGGACAACGGCCGCTACCGCGTGGCCGCCTTCGGCTTCCCCTTGGAAGTAAGCCCCCAGCTGGGTGAAATTGTCAAGCGCGTCCTGGCGCTGTTTCAATAAGGACGAGAATATACTTAGACATTCTGGACAGGCTCGTTTCGGAAAGTCCGGTGCTCATGGATGACGGCGTGCAGGTTCCTTCGCATGAATAAGGTTGGCGGGACTTTTGCCAAAGGTTGGTTTTTGTGATGCCAACCCTTGACAGGGGAATGGCATTGGAGATGTCTCTGAGCACATATATGCGCAAAAGGTTGGTTACTCAAAAACCAACCTTTTGCATAAATGTGACCAACCTTTGGCGCCAGGAGATACACTCGGCCCTTGGGGCCTCGGTATGACAAAAGCTACATCCGGTCCGGGAGGGAGATGCCCAGGAGGGCCATGGCGTGGCGGAGGATGCGAGCCAGGGTGTCGATGAGGGCCAGCCTGAACTTGAGCACGGCCTCGTCCGTCTCCTTGAGGATGGGCGTTTCGTGGTAATATTGGTTGAACTCCTTGGCCAGGTCGTACGCATAGTTGGCGATGATGGCGGGGCTCAGCGCAGCGCCGGCCTCGGCCACCTTGCCGGGGTACAGGCCCAGCAGTTTGATTAGCCGGACCTCCTTGGCATAGGGCTGTGCGCCCAGGGTATCGGCAGGACCATACGGGACCGTAGCCTTGCGCAGGATGCTCTGGATACGGGCATGCGTGTACTGGATGAAGGGCCCGGTGTTGCCGTTGAAGTCAATGGACTCCTTGGGGTTGAAGAGCA